>NZ_CFHTCS010000016.1:0-29456 GCF_984369615.1 Martelella sp.
GGCCGCGCGGCAGGCCTCCGTCGCGATCAGCCGCATGCGGCACACCGACCGGCCCCTGAGCTTGGCGGCGCAGAGCGAAAGCGCCTCGACCGCGCGGTCCATGGCGTCCGGCGACAGGCTGCCGGTGGCCGCCAGTCCCTCGCCGAGCCTGACGATGCGCGAGAAACCGTCGACAACGCGGAACTGGTGATGACGCGTCGGCTGGGCAATCAGAAGCCGGCAATTATTGGTGCCGAGGTCGAGCGCGGCATAAAGCGTGTTGCCGCCGTGATGGTGTCCTCCGCCGGGTCTTGGGCCGCGCGGCGCCGGACGGGCATTGGCCTGAGAGGCCGGGGCAGGCGCTGAACCGCTGAGGGCAGCCGGATTGCCGGCAGGACCCGAGGCCGGGGCGTCGCTCCGCTTTGCGCCGCCTTCCGGGGGGGCTGCGGACTGCGCGCCCGCGTGCTGATGCTTGCATCCATCCACGCCGAGCGGACCGCGCGTATGGGCCTTGCGGCGGCGTCTGCGCTTCTTGTGGTTTCCTCCGGCGGCTCCGCCCTTGGAAGCTTCGCCCTTTTTATCCGCGCCGGCCGCCTGAGGGTCTGAACCCTGGCTGTCGCCGCCAGCCGAAATGACGCTATCGCCTCCGCCGCGTCGTTTGCCACGACGGCGCTTGCGTTTGCGGGGACCGGCTTCACCCGGGGGCAGAGCCTGTTCTGCCGGCGCATCCGCGCCGCTCTTCAGTGCGGGCACTCCGGCGGCGGCATTGCTGCTGCCCTTCCGGGATCGGCGACGGCGGGCACGCTTGCCCTCGCTGCCTTTTGTCAAGCGCGCCCCGCCATCAGACAGCCTGTCGCTGTTTTGGGGGTCTTCCACTTTTTCAGTTCCATCGCGCCGCGCAAGCCGTCACCGCCAGGGGCCGCTCGCAACATGGCGCTCAATTGTTTTTCAGTTGCCGCCATCATAGCAGCGGGGACAAGGAAGGCCAATGCCTTTTCTGTCTGCCGAAGGGCGGAGCATGGCAGTGTGCAGGCCCGCGCTTGTCCCTTGCAAGGGAACGGATGCTTTTCAATCGAAAGGAAATTTTCGAAAACCCCCTTGGCAAGCCGGGCCAATTCTGTTTATAAGCCCTCCACGTCACCGGCGCTTCCGCCGCCGGATGTTGGGGAATAGGTTAACGGTAGACCCACGGACTCTGACTCCGTTAGTCCTGGTTCGAATCCAGGTTCCCCAGCCATTTGATTTCAAAACGCATTCTCGGTTTGGACGCCAGGACAGAACGTGTCGGTTGGACGTTCGTCCGGGTATGACCTGTCCCCGCTTCGAGCTTCCTGATCGCGTTTTCGATTGGTTTGTGATCCCGCTTGTCGAACACTGAACGAGAACGGGTAAACCAACGTGCACCTGTGCCATAGGCAGCCGATGCGAGCGGCGGCAACGGGCCCTTATTCGATCGTCACAGGCTCGGGCACCCGAACCTGGCTGTCGAGCCAGCCTTGCCGCCTGTGGCCGCGATGGGCGGTGTCGTGGATCAGGATGATGGGTTAATCTCGCGCCGTCTCCGGCGCTCTGGCGAGGGCGGGAGACGGCTTATTGGAATGGCAGGGCTCTGCCGTCAGCCATTGAGAAACCGGGTGATGGCAGAAATCTCGTCGGGACGGATTTCATGGCCGCCGCCATGCATCGCCGACTGGACGTCGGCATTTTGCGCCTTGAAATAGTCGATGAGCGCGGCCGAAAGGGCCGGCGGGCAGATTGGGTCGCGTTCGCCGCCCGTCACCAGTATCTTCCGCCCGGAAAGGCCTGCATTGTCATCAGGCCTCCAGGGGATCAGCGGATGCAGCAGGGCGACACGGTCGAAAAGCTCCGGTTTTCGGAACAGCACCGAGGCCAGGATGTTGGCGCCGTTGGAATAACCGAGCGCATAGACATCGCGACCCGGATTGGCCGCCTTGTGACTGGCGATGAAGCGCGTCATCTTATCGGTGCGGCGGGCAAGGTCATCCATGTCATAGACGCCTTCGCCGGTGCGCCGGAAAAAGCGCAGCGCGCCATATTCGGAGACATCACCGCGCGGCGAGACGATTTGAGCGCCGGGGATAAGTCCGTCCACCAGCGGCACGAACTGGTTCTCGTTGCCGCCCGTGCCGTGGAAGGTGAAGACCAGCGGCTTTCCGCTTTCGCCTTTCCTTGTATAGGCCTGATAGAGATCTTCGGTCATGGTTTCAAACCTCCGGCAGGCGGACGTCCGGTCCGCTGCCTTGAAAATGGCGTCAGTCCTCGATCGGCGTGAGGATGTCCTCGATCTTGGCGCGGTGGCTCTCATACTGCGGTGGCAGCTTGAGCGCTTCGCCGAGATGGGCGGTGTCCTCATCGGCATCGAAGCCGGGCTCGTTGGTGGCGATTTCGAACAGCACGCCGCCCGGCGTGCGGAAGTAGATCGCCCAGAAGTAGTTGCGGTCGATGACCGGCGTGACGTTGTATCCGGTATCCATCAGCGCCTTGCGGACTTCGAGCTGTGCGGCACGGTCTTCAACCGCAAACGCAATGTGATGCACCGATCCGGCGCCCTGACGGGCCGCATTGGCGGAAGGCAGCGTTTCAATGTCGATGACATCGGCGCCGTTGCCGTTCGCGATGGCATAGCGGGTCCAGTCATCCTTGCTGTCGACCTTTTCATATCCCATGAAGCCGAGCAGTTCGGATGTCGCGCCGCTGTCCTTGAGGCGCAGGCTTGCGCCACGGAAACCGCGGATGGCTTCTGCTTCGGCGACATCGCCCTTCAGCCAGCCGGCACGGTCATCATTATCGACTTCCACCAGCGCGAAGGCATCGTGATCGGGACCGGCAAAATGAAGCCGTTTTTCACCGAAGGCTTCGCTTTCGGAGATTTCTCCGACATTCAGCGCCGAAAGCCGTTCTCTCCAGAAGGGGAGCGAGCCTTTTGGAACCGCGAAAAGCGTTTCGCCAACTTCGCCCGTGCCGGGCTTTCCCCTGGCAATGTGCGGGAACGGGAAATAGGTCATCACCGAACCGGGGGTGCCGACTTCATCACCGTAATAGAGGTGATAGACATCGGGAGAGTCGAAATTGACCGTCTTCTTGACGCGGCGAAGGCCGAGCGTCTTGGTGAAGAAGTCGCTGTTCTTCTGGGCGTCGCCCGCCATCGAGGTGATGTGATGCAGGCCATTGATTTGCTGTAACATCATGGTGATCCTTTGTTCCTGCGAGGCCTACGGACCTCATTTCTGACCGTTAAGATCATAGCTGGAGCTAAAAACGTGAATAGGAATAAAATTGACGATATTATTGCAATAAATGTAATAATGTGCGGATGAAGGATCTGAATGATATCCGTGTCTTCCTGAACGTCGCGGAACTGGGCAGCTTTGCCGCTGCCGCCCGCGTCCTGTCGATGACCGCGCCCAGCGTCACGCGGGCCGTCAGTGCGCTGGAGGAACGGCTCGGCGTGCAGCTTTTCGTACGCACGACACGGCAAGTCTCTTTGACATCGGCCGGCGCCGTCTATGCCGCCCGGATGCGGCCTCTGCTGCAGGCTTTCGACGATGCGGCAGAGGAAGTCCGCGAGCAGGAGGCGGCCGTCAGCGGCCATATACGGCTGAACGCGCCGCTCTCGCTTGGCCAGCAGGTTCTGCCGGATGTCCTTTCGGGGTTCAGGGCGGAAAACCCTGCAGTCAGCATGTCCGTCACCTTGACCGACAGTTTCGTCGACATCGTCGCAGCCCCTTATGATCTTGCCATCCGCATTTCGGGGCCGCCGGACGACAAGTCGACGATCTGGCGCAAGCTCTGCCCGGTCCGGCGGGTGCTGGTTGCCTCTCCCGGTTACCTCGCGGCCAATGGAGCGCCACAGGATCCGGATGACCTTCAGGCAGCGGCCTGCCTTGGCTTCGATGCGGAGGCCGTGTCGGAAAACTGGGAACTTACCAATGGAGGCCGGCGGCGGCGCGTGCGAGCCGGATCCGTGCTTGCCGGCAACAATGGCGAGCTCCTGGCGCGGCTTGCCGAAAACGGTGAAGGGGTGGCGCTTCTGCCCTATTTCATCGTCGAGACCGCACTTGCCGAAGGGCGGCTTGTTCAGGTGCTCGACGACTGGACGCCGAGCGAACTCTGGCTGACGCTCTACTACCCGCCCTATGAACGCCTGCCGATGCGCATTGCCCGGTTCTCTGATTTCTTCGAGGCCTATGTGACCCGCGTCAGGCTGCTTTGAGCGGTCGCGCAAAGGCTCGGGAAGGTCGTGTCGTCCACCCGAGCTGGTTTCGCAGTCAAGGCTTTCCGAAAAGCCTGAAGGCATCTCCGGCAGGTTCTTCGTGGTGCGCTCGTCCGCCGGTTGGCCGTTCTCGTCGACGGCCTGATGCGTCGGGGTGTGCATGATGCGGCCAACCCGGTATGGCCTGGTCCTGAGCGTGCGCAGGACGCTCAGCCGCTGATCCGGCGTCAGCGACGCGCCGAAGGGGCCGGGCGACGCACCGACGACGACGGGTTTGTCGGCCGATGCCGAGGAACCGAAAGCCGGTCGGCTATGCGATCGAGAGATGCAGCACGATCTCGCGCCGGTGCGGGCGGTCGCGGTGTTCGAACAGGTAAAGTCCCTGCCAGGTTCCGAGCGCCGGCCTGCCGGCGGATACGGGAATTGCGAGCGAGACCTGGGTCAGCGCCGTCTTGATATGGGCCGGCATGTCGTCCGGGCCTTCCAGCCGGTGGACGAGATAGTCCATCGCCGGGTCGTCCGCGCGCGGCACAAGCCTCGAAAAATAGGCCGAGAGGTCGCGTTTGACGTCGGGATCGGCATTTTCCTGGATCAGAAGCGAGCAGGATGTATGGCGCACGAAAACGGTCAGAAGACCGTCCTCTTCGGTGTTGGCGCCCACGAAGCGGCAGGCCTCGTCGGTGAATTCATAAAGGCCCTGTCCACGGGTCTGAACGGTCAGTCGGGTCTGGGGCATGGTGCATTCCTTTGTCGCGCCGGCCTTTTGAGCGACCGGCGCGAAATAGATCAGAGCGCCTTTTCAAGCGCGGGCAGAATTTCAAACAGGTCACCGACGAGGCCGTAATCGGCCACCTGGAAGATCGGCGCTTCCTCGTCCTTGTTGATGGCGACGATGACCTTCGAATCCTTCATGCCGGCGAGATGCTGGATGGCGCCGGAAATGCCGCAGGCGATGTAAAGCTCGGGCGCGACGACCTTGCCGGTCTGGCCCACCTGCCAGTCATTCGGCGCGTAGCCGGCATCAACCGCTGCGCGCGAGGCGCCAACGGCGGCTCCGAGTTTGTCGGCGACGGGAAGGATCACCTCCCGGAATTTTTCCGACGAGCCAAGCGCACGGCCGCCGGAAATGATGATCTTCGCCGAGGTCAGTTCCGGGCGCTCGGATTTGGCGATCTCGTTCTTCACGAACGAGGAGAGGCCGGGGTCTTCCGCCGCGCCGACGGTCTCCACCGGCGCAGAGCCGTTCATGCCGGCAGCGGCAAAGCCGGCGGTGCGCACGGAGATCACCTTCTTGGCGTCGAGCGATTTCACCGTTTCGATCGCGTTTCCGGCATAGGTCGGACGCTTGAACGTGTCGGGAGCGACGACTTCGATGATCTCGGAGACCTGCATCACGTCCAGAAGCGCGGCCACGCGCGGCAGCACGTTCTTGCCGGTGGTGGTGGCGGCCGCCATGATCACGTCATAGCCATCGGCAAGCGACAGGATGGTGGCGGAAAGCGGTTCGGCCAGGCTCTCTGCCAGCGCGTCGCTTTCCGCCAGCAGCACCTTGGAAACGCCGTTGATCTTCCCGGCCGCTTCGGCGGCTGAAGCGCAGCCCTTACCGGCGACCAGCACATGGATGTCGCCGCCGATCGCGGCAGCGGCGGTAGCGGCCTTGGCGGTTTGTTCGGAGACAGTCGCGCCGTCATGTTCTGCAATGAGAAGAATGGTCATGGTGGTTTCTCCCTACAGCACGCCGGCTTCGTTTTTCAGCTTGTCGACCAGTTCGGCGGCATTCGCCACCTTGACGCCGGCCTTGCGGGTTTCCGGCTCCTCGGTCTTCAGCACGTCCAGACGGCGGGCAATGTCGACGCCGAAATCAGCCGGGGTCTTCTTGTCGACCGGCTTTTTCTTCGCCTTCATGATGTTCGGCAGCGAGGCGTAGCGCGGTTCGTTCAGGCGAAGATCCGTGGTGATGATCGCCGGCAGTCTGACCGTGATGGTCTGCAGCCCGCCGTCGATCTCGCGGGTGACGGTCGCTTCGCCGTCTCCGACGTCCAGTTTTGAGGCATAGGTGGCCTGGCCCCAGCCGAGAAGGGCGGACAGCATCTGGCCGGTCTGGTTGCTGTCATCGTCAATCGCCTGCTTGCCGAGAATGACAAGGCCGGGCTCCTCCGCCTCGGCCACCTTCTTCAAGAGCTTGGCGACGGCGAGCGGCTCGACGGTCTCGTCGGTCGCTATCAGGATGCCGCGATCGGCGCCCATGGCGAGCGCCGTGCGAATGGTTTCCTCGGCTTTCGCAGGACCGATGGAGACTGCAACCACTTCGGTGGCGATGCCGGCTTCCTTCAGGCGGAGCGCCTCTTCCACCGCGATCTCGTCGAACGGGTTCATCGACATCTTCACATTGGCAAGCTCGACGCCGGTGCCGTCAGGCTTCACGCGTATCTTGACGTTGTAATCGACAACCCGCTTTACCGGGACCAGAACCTTCATCTTCTTCCTCCTGGATCAGGGCCGGATGGCCTCAATCGAGACATTGGGGCCGGAACGTGCATTCCGGCGTGGGTGAGATTGCGGTCTTTCGGCCGCGCTCGCTTGCCAATGGGCGACATGAATAATTTCATTTGCCTGCTTTGACAAAGAATCATTGCCCGAAACCGGGCAAATTTCTGCAAAATCAGCGGTTTTTTCCCGGTTCCCAAAGAATGTCGGACCTGCCGTCGTCATTGGCATGGCGGGCGGCAACGAAGAGGTAGTCGGAAAGCCGGTTGATATAGGAAAGGGCAGGGGCGCCGACTGCTTCCTCGCCCGAAAGCGCCACCATCGCGCGTTCTGCGCGGCGGCAGACGGTGCGGGCCATATGCAGGCCGCTCGCAAGCGGGCCGCCGCCGGGCAGCACGAAGGAGGTGAGCGGCGCAAGCCTCGCGTTCAGCCGGTCGATCTCGGCTTCGAGCCAGTCGACCTGGGCATCGACGATCCTCAGCGGTTCGTAGGAGAGGGCCTCGCCGGTCTCCGGCGTCGCCAGATCTGCGCCCAGATCGAAGAGGTCGTTCTGGATCCGCTTCAGCGCCTCGGCCAGCGGACCCTCGTCTTCCGCCTCGAGCCGCACGAGGCCGAGCGCCGCGTTGGTTTCGTCCACGTCGCCGATGGCGACAAGCCGCGCATCCGACTTCCTGCGGCGCGGGCCGCTTGCAAGCCCGGTGGTGCCGCCGTCTCCGGTGCGGGTATAGATCCTGTTGAGTTTGACCATGCTGTTCGTGAAATCAGTGTCCGGACTGGATGAGCCAGAGGGTGAACATGATGAGGACGATGGCGATTGCCTGGAAGGCGATGCGGCCCTGCATCATCTTGTTGGAAAATTCGCCGCTGCCGCCCTTCATCATGTTGATGAGGCCGCGCACGAGAAAGAACACGACCAGCATCATCGCAATGATAGTCACGAATATGAAAAAGCTGGACATGGTTCTCCTCCGATGTACCCGGCGAAGCGGGAGGGCGCATGAGACGACAAATTCGGCGCGCTTGCAAGGGCCTGACAATTGGCAAACTGCGTTCAAACGGTTCAAAGGGCGGCAACGGCCTTCTTCAGATGAGCTTCGGTGCCCTGATCGAAGGCGACCAGATAAACCGCCTCGATGACGGCATGTTCGGCGCACGTCGCTGCGATCGTGCTTGCGGCGATGACCGCCGCCCTGTCGGCGGGAAAGCCGTATATGCCGGTCGAGATCGCGGGAAAGGCGATCGTGCGGCAGTCGTGCTCGGCGGCAAGCTTCAGCGCGGTGCGGTAGCAGCTCTCAAGAAGCGCTGCTTCCCCGCGCGCGCCGCCGCGCCAGACCGGGCCGACCGTGTGGATGACATGGCGTGCGGCAAGGTTGTGGCCGCCGGTGATCCGCGCCTCGCCGGTGGGGCACCCGCCAAGAGTGCGGCATTCGGCAAGGAGACCGGGCCCGGCCGCACGGTGGATGGCGCCGTCGACCCCGCCGCCGCCCAGAAGCGTGCCGTTGGCGGCGTTGACGATGGCGTCGACCTCAAGCGCGGTGATGTCGGCCCTGATCACGGAAATGGCGTCCATGGCGCTCGTCTCCTTCAGCTCATGCGCCCCATCAGGCGATAGAACCAGTCGGCCGGCATGACCCGTTTCAGGAAAGCGCCCTGCTTGGCGGGCGTTGTCACGAGGTAATGCGGTCTCGGCCGTTTCGCCGCCAGCGCCTTCTTCAAAACGGCATGGACGGCGTCGGGTTCCAGCTTGTGGCGGTTGGGCGGGCCTGATCCGTCGAGCCGCGCCAGTTGCTTTCGATAGTCCTCGGCATGGACCGAGCCGTCGATGTCGATGCTGGCCCTGATATGCTTCAGCGCATTGGCGGTGAATTTCGAGGCGATCGGTCCCGGCTCGATCAGGCTGACGAAAATGCCGCTGCCGTCAAGCTCCATGCGCAGGGTGAGCGAGAGGGCCTCGAGCGCATATTTCGAGGCGGAATAAGGCCCGCGAAAGCGGTAGGGGAGGAGGCCGAGGATGGACGAGCACTGAATGATGCGGCCGTGGCCCTGCCGCCGCATCACCGGCACGATGCGGCGCGTGAGTTCATGCCAGCCGAAGACATTGGCCTCGAACTGGGCGCGCAGCACATCGGTCGCAACATCCTCCACCGCGCCGGTCTGGCCGTAAGCGCCGTTGTTGAACAGCGCATCAAGCGTGCCGCCGGTGCGCTCAAGCACGGTTTCGACAAGGGCGGCAATCGAGGCCTCGTCGGTGTAGTCGAGATAGAGGGCCTCCAGGCCGTCGGCCTCGAGGGCTGCCAGATCCTCAGCGCGCCGCGCGGTCGCAAACACCCTCCAGCCCTCGTCCTTCAGCGCGCGGGCGCAAAAGGCGCCGATGCCGGTGGAACAGCCGGTGACGATTATCGTGGATTTTTCAGCCAATTGACACTCTCCGGTACATGAAGCCGTTCATCATCCTATATAAGGAAGCCAGAAGCGCCACAAATGCAGACGAACCGCCATTGGGAGCCAGAATGAAGACAGCGATCCGGATGACGTGGAAGGTTGCCTATGATGCGCTCTACCACTTCAGCGAGGATGACGGATGGGCGATGGCAAGCCATGTGGCGCTGTCCACGCTGCTGGCGCTGTTTCCCTTCCTGATCTTCGGCACGACGCTTGCCGGCTTTCTCGGCGCCGACGAGTTCGCCAACGTGGCCATCAATTTCATCGTCGGCGCCTGGCCGGAGGCGATCGCGGAGCCGGTGTCAAACCAGATCCGCGAGGTGCTGACGGTGCCGCGCGGCGGGCTTCTGACGGTCTCGGTGCTGGCGGCAGCCTACTTCGCCTCCAACGGGGTGGAAGCGGTCCGTCTTTCGCTCAACCGCGCCTATCGCGTCGAGGAAACGCGCAGCTGGTGGTGGCTTCGCATCAAGAGCCTCGGTTTCGTGCTACTGGCGTCGATCATCTTCGCCTTCCTCAGCATCATGTTCGTGGTGGTGCCGATCGCGCTGCATTTCGCGGAGCGCTGGTTCCCCTGGCTCGAAGACGCGCTCAATCTTCTCTCCAATGCCCGCCTGCTCGGCACATTCCTGCTCCTGATGTTCGGCCTGGTGATCGCGCATCTCTTCCTGGCGGCGGGCCGCAGGCGGCTTGTCGACGTCCTGCCCGGCGTCATCCTGACGCTGGTCGTCTGGTCGATCTTCGCGTCCGGCTTCGCCTATTATCTCGGCACCTTCGCCCAGTACAGCGCAACCTATGCCGGTCTCGCAACGCCGATGATCCTGCTGGTCTTCCTCTATTCGATCGGCGTGATCCTGCTTCTGGGCGCGGAGGTGAACGCGGCGCTGCTGAAGTACAAGGTCATCAAGCACGCGCCCTGGAGCCGGCATCACGCCCGCAAGGCGAAGCATTCAGAAACCGCACATGACCCGAATATCGGTCGGTGAGACGCCGTTTGCGCGCAGTTCGCAGAGCGCTGTGTCGCCGTTCGATTTCGAAAGCTTGCGTCCGTCCGTGCCCAGCAGCAGCCGATGGTGGCGGTAGATGGGAGCGGGCAGGCCGAGAAGCGCCTGCAGCAACCTGTGAACGGCGGTGGCCTGAAAGAGGTCCATGCCGCGCACCACATGGGTTACGCCCTGGGCGGCATCATCGGTGACGACGGAAAGGTGATAGCTCGACGGCGCGTCCGATCGCGACAGCACGATATCACCCCAGACGGCGGGATCGGCCGGCGTTTCGACAATGCCGTCCGCCGTTTGCTCCAGCCAGGAAAGCGGCGCGTCGAGCGTTTCGACGGCTGCCGCCATGTCGAGCCGAAAGGCATGGCGCATGCCCGAGGCCAGCATGTCCTGCCGCTCCTGCAAGGGACGCCGGCGATCGCGATCGGGATAGAGCGGCGCGCCATCGGGATCGCGCGGCCAGGGTTTTCCGGAAGCCTCGCTTTCGCCGACCAGCCGTTTCACCTCGCCGCGGGTCATGAAGGCCGGATAGACGAGGTTGCGCCCGATCAGCACCTGCAGCATGTTCTGATAATCGGCGAAATGCTCCGACTGTCGGAAGACCGGCCCGTCAAAGCTGATCCCGAGCCAGCGCAGGTCGGCGATGACGCCTTTCTCCAGTGCCGGCGTGCAGCGGGCGCGGTCGATATCCTCGATCCTCAGCAGCAGCCTGCCGCCCGTCTCTCTCGCCTGCCGCTCGTTTTCAAGCGCCGAGAGCGCGTGACCCAGGTGCAGGCGGCCGTTCGGGCTCGGCGCAAAGCGGAAAACGGGTCGATCGTGGTTCTGGTTCATGCGATGACGTTTCACCATTGAGGACTTCTTGAGAAGGGATAGGGCCGATGCAACGCCTCAGCAATGCCGCGGATCTTGATCGCGCCGTCGACCGGTTATGCGAAAGCGCGCCGGCGATGGCAAGGATTGCGGCACAAAGCGGAAAAATCCCGCTCAGGCTGATGCCCTGCGGCTTTGCCGGCCTTGCGGAGGTGATCACCGGCCAGCTGATTTCGAAACGGGCGGCGGCCGCCATCTTCGCCCGCATTGCCGCGGCCTGTCAGCCCCTGACGGCGGAAGCCTTTCTGGCCCTGCCGGACGAAGCCCGCGCCGGCTTCGGCCTCACCCGCGCCAAGCAGGCCAGCCTCGAGGCGATAGCGCTGGCGATCATCCGCGGCGACCTCGACCTTCAGCTTGTGGGCGACCTTCCGAGCGATGAGGCCATTGCCGCGCTTACGGTCCATCGCGGCATCGGGCCGTGGACGGCGGAGGTCTATCTGATGTTCTCGGCCGGGCATATCGATATTTTTCCGGCCGGCGATCTTGCGTTGCGCGCCGCTGCCGCGCACGCCTTCTCGCTTGACCGCAAGCCCGACATCGGCATGCTCAGGGCGCTTGCCGAGGCATGGCGGCCCTACCGCGCGGTGGCGGCCCGCATCCTGTGGGCCTACTACGCCGGCGTCATGAAAAAAGACGTTCTTCCGGTGGGATAAAGAATTGCTGCCGCTTAACTTCCGCTTTCCGCCCTCCGATTTATCAGGCTTCACAATGCTGTAACAACAAGCCTAATATACAGGAGAAGGATGCCGAATCGATCAGGAGAGCAACTTGACGATTGCAGTCTCGCCTCAGGCCTTGCCGGCGCTTGTTCTGAACGCCGACTACAGGCCCCTGAGCTATTACCCCTTGTCGCTGTGGTCGTGGCAGGACGCGATCAAGGCCGTCTTTCTCGACCGCGTGAACATTATCGCCGAATATGACCAGGCTGTCTCGTCGCCGAGCTTTTCCATGCGCCTGCCAAGCGTGGTCTGCCTGAAAACCTATATCAAACCTTCGCGCAACCCGGCCTTTACCCGCTTTAACGTGTTCCTGCGCGACCGGTTTCAGTGCCAGTATTGCGGCACCCGCGACGAACTGACCTTCGACCATGTGATCCCGCGCTGTCGCGGCGGCCAGACCACATGGGAAAACGTCGTCGCCGCCTGCTCGCCCTGCAACCTGAAGAAGGGCTCGCGCCTGCCCAAACAGGCCGGCATGATCCCCCACCAGAAGCCGTTCCAGCCGACAGTGCAGGACCTGCACAACAACGGCCGCCTGTTTCCGCCGAACTATCTGCACGAAAGCTGGCTCGACTATCTCTACTGGGACAGCGAACTGGAACCGTAGGCGAGCGGGTCGACGAATGTGTAAATGCACCCATATGGGCCAGTTCGATGGACCTTTGACCTCCGAGACGCTGGCCAGGAGCATGGGCACCAATCCGGCCGTGTTTCGCCGGACGATGGCGGGACTGCGCGAGGCCGGTCTTGTCAAATCCGCGAAAGGCCACGGCGGAGGCTGGCAGCTTGCGCGGCCTCTGGACGGGATCCCGCTGCTCGCCGTTTACGAGGCCCTCGGGCGACCCGCCCTGTTTGCAATCGGGAACCGGAGCGAACATGCCGATTGCAAGGCGCAAAAGCGCGTCAACACGGCTCTTTCAGGCACAATGGGAAAGGCGGAATCGCTGTTTCTGTCGCAGTTCGTGCAAGTGACTCTCGGTCAACTCCTGCCCGAGCGGCCCCAGCGGTAGCCCCCACCCAAGCTTATGATCATGACATTTACCGGAGCGCCCGCAGTTCGCCCAGGCCCTCCTCCCAGGAGATCACCGGACTGTAGCCGAGTTCGCGTTCGGCCTTTTGGGTATCAAGCGTGATCTCGACCGCGCTGGTGGCATAGTCCTGATAGCTCAGCGGCCCGCCGAGCCGGCCGCCGCTCAGCCGGTGCAACCCGTCGCCGATACCGGCGATGATGCGGAGCGCGGCGCGCGGCACGCTCCTGCCGCCGGCTTCCAGGCCCTGGCTCGCCAGCAGGCCGGTCACGGTTTCGCGAAAGGTGCGGGCCGGACCATCCGTCACATGGTAGATTTCGCCACGCTCTCCATGGGCGAAGGCAAGATCCACGGCATGGCACAGATTGGCGACATGCAGGGTGGAGGAGCGATAGCCGCCGCCCGAGATCCAGGCGAACCTGCCGCTTTTCACGGCCTCGACCAGCACGGGCAGCGCTGTCGTGTCATCCCGGCCCCACACCATGCGCGGGCGCAGGATGACAACATGCTGGCCTTGAGCGGCGGCGTGCCGGGCGACCTTCTCCGCCTCAGTCTTCCCGGCTGAATATGCCCCGGCGGGACGGTCCGGATAGGGCGCCGTCTCGTCGACATTGCGCAGGGGACGGCCGTCCTGCAGCACGGAATCGGTACTGATATGAATGGCCTTCTCGACACCGGCCGCGTTCGCCGCCTCCAGGACCCGACGCGTGCCATCCGGGTTTACTGAAGCAGCCGCAGACCCCGTTGTGTGATCGACATTGGCGGCGGCGTGGATCAGCCAGTCAGCGCCGGACATGAGCGGGACCAGCTCGGCGGTCAGCATGTCGCCCAGAACCGGACGAGCGCCCCAGGATGCAATCCGCTCGGCAGCCTCCGGGCTGCGGACAAGACCGGTCACCGCATGCCCTCTGGCGACAAAGTGGCGCAGCAGGTTGCGCCCCACATAGCCTGCAGCGCCGGTGATGAAGACGTGTCCCTCAGCCATTGTCATATCCGATGCTGTCTTTGCCGAGACCGGCGAGCGTTTCGATGTCGTCCAGGATTTCCGCGCGCGCGGCCGTGTTCCAGTCGTGCAGTTCGAGGTGTTGCTGGAATTTGAGGCCCTCGAGCGCCAGCCAGGCAAGCCGTGCAGTCCGGGGATTGCTCGCTTCGGCCAGCAAATGCGTGGAGAGCGCTTTCTGGTTCCGCCGGAACTCGGCGCGCAGATCGGCATCCTGCATCAGCGCGGAGACGAGGCTCAGCACCGCAGGATTTCCCTCGGGCGCCGGCGGGCTGCGCCGAGCGGCCAGGATACGCCCCTTGAGGGGCGCGTCGGCCTCGCCGGCAAATGATGCCGCACAGGCCGCGTTGAAGGCGTTGTCCGCCATGATCGTGCGTTCCACCAGGGCCGCGACGAGATCGCGCTTGCTGGCGTGCTCATAAAGCACTGTGGCTTTCGATACGCCTGCCTCCTTGGCAACTGCATCGACGGTCAGCACGCCGTCGCGTGCAACAACCCGCTCGACCGCGTCGAGTATCTTGCTCTGATCATGTTTTCTGGGACGCGCCATGGATCACCTGTTTATTTCCGACCGTTCGGAAATAAACAGGTGATGACTGGATGTCAACGAGTAGTCTGCTCCGGTGGGCACATGGAAGCCGGCGCGGCTTCCAGCGTATCGCGCTTTCCGAAAATCGGGATCGACTTTTGGAAAGCACGATCCGTCGATTCAACAGGTTAGGGCGTCCTTTGTGAGTCCGAATGGACGCACGGCGCTCCAGACCCTTCACCCCCGGTGCAAGGGACGTCGCTGAAAGTCTGAAGGGTTCAGCCTTAGGCCGTGGGGCGGGATGAGGATGCTGGCGCTCCGGTGGGTCAAACCGGCTTGCCGGCAATGATCGCTCGCAATTGCGGTGCGATCTGGGGCGCGGCGGCAAGGCAGGGCCTTCGTTCCTTCGAAAGCTTGCCGGCAAAGGGATCCTCGGCGATACCGCCGGCCTCCCGCACCAGAAGCAGGCCCGCGACACAATCCCAGGCGCTGAGTTCGGGCTCGTAGAAGCCGAGATAGCTACCCTGTGCCACATGGGCGAGGCTGAGCGCGGCAGAGCCGTTGCGCATGAAGCTGCCGCCGTCTTGAAGGACTTCGGCGACGATCCTGCCGACAGCCTCTGCATGGTTTCTGGCGCCGGGTCCGATGGCGACGGTTCCGCCCGAAAAGGGCGTGGCCGCGTTGACGGAAATCGGCTGGCCGTCGCGCCAGGCGCCTTTGCCCTCCTCGGCCCAGTAAAGCGTGCCGGTTGCGGGGTGGGCGACGAGCGAGAGAACGGTGCGGCCGGCCTCGGCAAGAGCAATCACCACCGACCAGCTATCCAGACCGTTGAGAAAGGGGCTTGTGCCGTCGATCGGATCGACGATCCAGCAGAAGGCGCTTGTGCCGGCCTTCATGCCGTGCTCCTCGCCCAGAAACCCGTCATCGGGGAACATCTCTGCAATCCGCGAGCGGATGAAGTCTTCGACGGATCGATCCGCAACGGAGACCAGATCCTGGTCGTTCTGTTTGGTTTCAACGGCGAGGGTCTTGTAGCGACGGTAGAAGTCGAGCGCGCGCGCGCCGGCCGCGGTGATGACGGTCTTGGCGGCGGCAAGCCTTTCGGCGCGGTCGGTCAGGGAAGGCATGTTCATGGAAGGGCGGTGTCTTTTCGGATTATGGAGAGGCTCGGCAAGGCTCGGCGGAGCCGCCGGCTCCAGGCTGCATTCATATCTGAGGAGCCGGCATGACGGCGGTTGAACTGCGTTCGACCAGATGAACGTCGACAATGATGGGATGCACGGGCGTCTCGGGTTCGGTAATCCGCGCCAGAAGGCCGTTGACGGCAGCGTCGGCCGTTCGCACCGGGTCCTGGCGTACCGTCGTCAGGTCATAGGCGAGCCAGCCGGCCTCGGGAATGTCGTCGCAGGCAACGAGCTTGAGATCGCCGGGGATCGACAGCGCGCTCAGATGGCGGATGGCGTCGATGAAGCCGAGCGCCAGATAGTCATTGGCGCAATAGACGCCATCGACATCGATGGCGTCGGCGAGAAAGGCATCAGCGGCCGCGCGTCCGCCTTCATAATTCGGCAGTTCGCCGAAATACTCGCCGGCGATCTCGACATTAAGCCGCTCGCATGCCCGCCAGAAGGCGGAGCGGCGCAGGCCGATCGAGTGCGAACTGCGCCGCTGGCTCGCCAGCGCCACGCGCCGGCATCCGGCATCGAAAAGCGCGCGCGCGGCCAGTTTGCCCGCGGTTTCCGTGTCCATCGAAACGTTCAGCACCGTATCGGCAACGGGCCGCTTGTTGATCAGCACCAGCGGCACGCCGTGATCGGCGCATTGGCGGGCGATCTCGGCGGGCGATGCATCATCGGTAACGATGGCGCCGGCGACATTGTAGTGCAGCATCATGTCGATATGGCGGGCGACCTTGCCGCCGCGCTCGGTCGGCAGGAGAAGCGGACGATAGCCGGAGGCGACAAGGCCCGTCCCGAGTTCGGCCAGCAATTGCGCCCGAAACGGGTTGTCGATGTCGGAAACGACGAGTCCGACCAGATTGGAGCGCTGGCGTGACAGGCTGCGCGCGAGGAAATTGACGCGATAGCCGAGCGCGGCGGCTGCCTCAAGCACCTTTTCGCGCGTTTGCGGGGCGACGCTGGCACCGGGGGTGAAGGTGCGCGAGACGGCGGAGCGGTGGACGCCCGCAAGCCGGGCGACATCCTCGGCGATCGGCGCCCGGCCGGAGCGGTTGTCATCGGTCATCGGAAATCCGCCGTCGAAGCGCCGCAGCCAACAGGTCTGCCCGGTCGAGATTGATCATGGGCGGGGCGATCTCGACGATACGGTCGAAGACTGCGGGATCCTCTCCGAAATACTGCATCATCGGGGTGATACCTTTCTCAAGGCATTGAGGAGCAAGACGCGCATAATCCGGATAATGGATCTCGGCAAGCTGTGGCGCCAGATGGCGTCGCATCTCCTCCACACCTTGATAGCTTCCGGCATTGGCCTTGATATTGGCATCGGGGGCGGCCTTTCGCATTGCGTCCTGCAAAGCCGGGTTCTCAGACCAGAAGAAGCAATCGCCGAGGAAATTCCTCGACCGCACAAAATCGACCAGAGCCTTAGCGTCGACAGTCTTGTTCTCGATATAAAGCCGCGCGCCGTATGATCTGGCAAGCGCGATCATCTCCTCAAGCGTCGGAATGGTTTCCGCCGCATAAAAGGGCGAAAACCACGCGCCGGCACCCAGGGCCTTCAGTTCTGCCAGCGTGCGCGCAGAGACAGGTCCGGTCCCGGTCGTCGTGCGGTCCAGCGTTTCGTCATGAATGACCACGATCTCGCCGTCGGCGCTCATATGAACGTCAATCTCGACGTAGCGCGCGCCCTGATCGAAGCTCAACCGCGCTGCGGCCAGCGTGTTTTCGGGGGCGAAATGATTGGCGCCGCGATGGCAGACAACCTCGGTGGCAAAACCCGGGAAACGGTCGAAGCCGCGCATCAGATCGGGCTGGTTGGTACAGATCCCGAGCACCGGCAGTTCCATCAGCGCCTCGAGCACGGGCTTGCGCTCCTCGTGCCAGAGAACGACGCCCAGACCCTCGTCCTTCGCACGCTGAAGGAGCGCTGCGTCGACCTGGTCCTGCGGGCGCTCGCCGCCGCCCTTCTCCCAGCACAGGTGAATGATGTCGGCCCGGGTTTCCGCCGCCCGTGAAAACGGGTCCGCGCCGAGCGGGACGAGGGTCGAAAGCGGAAACGGACAACCCGCATCGGCGAGCGAGCGGACTTCGTCCATGCTGAAACTGCCGAGCACGGCACGGTCAAAACCGTTCGCAAGCAGATGGTCCCAAGCGATGCGGCCCGATCCCTCGGCCTTGAGTTCGATATAGAGCGCCTGGTCCAGACTTGCAGCAAGATCGAGCGTTTCGCCAAGGGTCGGGATATCCGGCGCGAGATCGCGCAGGCGTTCGAAGCGAAGATCGGCGATCGCGCGATCGATGCCGGCGATGCGCTTCAGGTTCGCGTCATGCGTGATCACCGGCACGCCATCGGCCGTCAACTGCACGTCAATTTCCCACATCTCCGCGCCCAGTTCAGTAGCGGTCCGGAAGGCGCAAAGCGTGTTTTCCGGCGCATGCGCCGAGGCGCCGCGATGGGCGATGCAGGCGGGCTCCCCCGTCGCGAGGGGCCAGGGTCCGGTGTTCTCCGGTCGTCTTGTCATATCGCCTGTCCCGACGCATCGAAGGCCAGCAGTTTCTCCGTCTCAAGCCCCCAGGAAACCGTTTCGCCGATCCTCACGTCGTTTCGCACCGGCTGGATCGAGCGCAGCACGGTCTTCTCGCCCAGCCTGACGTCAAACAGCATTTCGCGGCCCTGCGGTTCGATGAAGCTGACGGCGCCGGTTGCGGTGTCGGGATGGCTGCCGCCGAAATGCTCCGGCCTGATGCCGAGTGCGATCCGCTCTCCTTCCGGCCGGCCTTCGAGCCGTTTCGGCAAGGGCAGGCGGATCGCGTCGTCGGTCAGCAACGATCCCCCGTCGATGCGGCCTTCGGCAAAGACGATCGGCGGATTGCCGAGGAAGCCGGCGACGAAACGGTTGGCCGGGGCTTCATAAAGCGCGGTCGGGCGGTCAAGCTGCAGGATCCTGCCCTTGTCCATGATCGCGACCCGGTCGCACATCGACATTGCCTCGACCTGATCATGGGTCACCAGAATGGCGGTAATGCCGGTCTCGAGCTGGATGCGGCGGATCTCCGAACGCATTTCGAGCCGCAGTTTGGCGTCGAGATTGGCGAGCGGCTCGTCGAGCAGAAGTACGTTCGGCCGGCGCACGATGGCGCGGGCAAGGGCGACGCGCTGCTGCTGGCCGCCCGAAAGCTGGCCGGGTTTGCGCTCCAGCAGGTTGTCGATATGGGCAAGGCCGGCGATCGCCTCGACCTCGCGCTTGATATCGGCCTTGTTCATGCGCCGCACACTCAGCGGAAAGGCGATATTGTCAAATACGGACATGTGCGGATAGAGCGCGTAATTCTGAAATACGACGCCGACATTGCGCTTCTGGCTCGGCAGCATCGAAACATCCCTGTCGGCGAAAAGGATCTTGCCCTTGTTGATGCGGTGAATGCCGCAGACGGCGAAGAGCGTCGTCGACTTGCCGCAGCCGGAGGGGCCGAGCAGGGCCATCATCTCGCCGGAGCGGACGGTCAGGTTCAGGTCTTCGATCACCGGCGTGCCGTCGAAGGATTTGGTGAAATTGGAAAGAGAGACTTGCATCAGCCTTTGGTGCCTCCACTGAAGATGTTCATCAGCGGCTTCTGGAACAGCACGAAGAGAACGATGACCGGCAGGGTGTAGAACAGCCCGACGGACTTGAAGAGATTGAAATTATAGGTGACGGAATCGGGATCGGAGACGGCCTCGAGATAGACCGAGAGCACCTCGATCTGTGCCGCCGGGGCAAGAATGCGCGGCAGAAGGTATTCGCTCCAACCATCGATGAAGACGAAGATGGAAAGCGCCATCAGCCCCGGCTTGACCTGCGGAAGGATCAGCCGCCACCAGACCGTGAACCGGCTGGCGCCGTCCTGGACGCCGGCCATCTCGATCTCCCAAGGCACGGAATCGTAAAACCCCTTCATGATCCAGATGCCGAGCGGCAGCATCAGGCTGGCCTTGACCAGAATGACGCCGATCAGCGTGTTGTAGAGCCCGGCATATTGCAGCACCAGAAACACGCCGATGAGCAGAGTCACGGTCGGAAAGGCGTGCATCACCATCAGCGATGACAGGAAAAACCGGCGGAACGGCAGGTTGAGCCGTGAGATCGCATAACCGGCCGTGGTCGACACGCCTAGCACGATCGTGACCATGCTGACAGTGAACAGGAAGGTGTTGAGCGTCGGCTTCCAGACATCGCCGGTCACGTTCGGGTTCCAGAGAAAACGCCAGTGCTGCAGCGTGAATTCATAGGGCAGGAACGAGCCGGGCGCCGAATTGGAGAAGGTGTCTACCACGAGGAAAAGATACATGATCGCCAGCGGCGCGCTGAACAGCGCGAGGACGAAGATGACGGGCCAGACAGTGTGGTTCTTGGTCATTCTAGAACTCGATCTTCGGTTTGCTGACCAGTTCGTTGAACCTGAACAGGCGCAGATAGAGGATGGAGAGGACGAGACCGACAATGACGAGGATGAGCGCCATGGCCGCGCCGAGCCCGTATTGCAGATTGCCGGTATAGTTGTTGAGGGCGGTGTGGAAGGCTTCCAGAGACCAGACGGTGGTTGTGCTTCCCGGTCCGCCATTCGTGGTCAGCCAGATCAGTTCGTAGGAGGAAAGCAGAGACAGCGTCTGATAGGAGGTGACGAACAGGATCGGCCAGCGCATCTGTGGAAGGATGATCCGCGTCACCTGCTGCCAGCGGTTTGCGCCGTCGACCTCGCTCGACCAGAGCTGCTGGATGGGGATTGCCCTCAACGCTCCGGAAAATAGGATCATGCCGAAAGAGGCGCCGACAAAGCCGTTGACGAGGATTACCGTTGCCCAGGCGGTCGGCACGGAACCCTTCATGTAGTTGAAGGCGGGAAGCCCGAGGTCCTCTGCGGCGACATAGAGAAAGCCGTTCTCCCAGGTGAACCATTTCCACATGATGGCGTAGAGCACGACCGGGGTGATGCGCGGCAGCAGCCAGAGCACGTTGAAGACGCCCCCGGCGCGACTTGGCAGGTAAAAGACGGCGATGGCGAGAAACAGGCCGACGAAAACGTTGAAGGCGAGCGTGGCGCAGACGTAGAACACGGTGTTGGCGACCAATCGCAGCGTGTCGGCGCGGGTGAAGAGGTCGATGAAATTGTCCCTGGTCCATGTCCAGCCGGTGTAGGAAGCCGTCGTGATCGTCTCGAGATCGGCCTTCGTTGCCGCCGGAAGGAAGGTCTGGAGCGCTGCCTCAAACTGGCCGCGATCGGGATAGCGTGTGTTGATCACCGAGCGTTCGAAGGGTTCGGTTGCAAGCTTCAGGTCGCGGATGCGCCGCGGCCGCGAGGGCAGGGATTTCAGATCGTCCTCGAAGGCGGAGGAGGCCGCATAGGTTTTGCCTGAAAGTCGGTCCTCGATTTCCGCGAGAAAACCGGGTTCGATATCGGCCGACGTCGCAGCCGCGAGCGTTTCGGCGTTCACCGCATAGCTTTTCTCGCCGAGGCCGGCACGCAGTTTCGGGTCGAGGTCGGTAGCCTCAAGCTTGCGCAGGACGGTTTCGGTGACGACATAGGCGCCGCCCGAAATGCCTGTGGATGTGCTCATATTGGTGAAGGCGAAGATGCCGGTCAGTGTTGCCGGCAGCAGGAAGAAGGCGACGAGCAGCAATACTGCCGGCGCCATCAGCACAAGGCCCAAACCATTGGCTCTGTTTTTCATTGTCTATGGTCCGTCAGGAAAGCAAGGGCCCCGGAGCCGCCGCCGGCTCCGGGGCAGGGTCAGTCAGCGCACGATGATCGCGTCGCCGAGCTGGCCGGTGACTTCGCTTTCGACAGTGTTGACGGCATCCTCCACCGAGGACGTGCCGGTCCACGAGGATTCGAGCCCGGCATACATGGCCTTCCAGACGACGCCGAAGTCGATGTCGTTCGGAACCGCCGTGGCATAGGGCAGAAGCTCGGTGGTGGCGATGCTGCTCCACCGGTCATTGGCAAAGACCGGAACCTTCGCCTCTTCCGAGCCGATTGCGACCTTGCCGGACTTGACGGCATGAAGCGCGGCGATGCGCGGCTCCGTGGCGATGGTGATCAGTTCGGAGGCGATGACGGCATCATCATCGGTGCCGGTGGTGGAGAGGAGGTAGACGAGCGGATGGCTGATCGTGTTGGCGCGGCCGCGTTCGTTGCCGGCGGGGATCAGGCTGTACTGGATCTCGCCGAAGAAGTCTTTAAGACCCCATTTGGCCTCCCATTCGGCCTTGTGCCAGGTGCCGCCGTGCCAGATGCCGACCTGATCGCTGGAAACTGCCTGGTGCCAGTCATCCCAGGTCGAGCCGAGATGGGTTGAGGAGACCACGCCCATATCGGCGGCGTCGACGAAGAACTGGTACATGTCGGTGAGCGCCTGTCGGTCGAGCACGAGCTTACCGGTTTCCGGATCGACCATGTCGCCGCCGAAGCTGACATAGAACTGCCAGTAGTCGGTGCCGTTGTTGACGCGCGGCATGAAGCCGCGGCGTTCGGCGACGACGCCCTTGTCCTGCATCGCCTTGGCATCGTCGAGCATGTCGTAGAGCGTATATTCGCCGTCCTGAACGCGCTGCGGCAGGGCATCAATCTCCTCTTGCGAATAGCCGATTTCCGCCAGATGCGCGCGGGAGAAGAAGAACGGACGGGCTTCCGCATCCTGCGGCAGGCCCCAGACGACGCCGTCATAGCTGGCGATGTCGATCAGGTTCGGATAGATCTGGCTGAGCGGCCAGGCGTCAAAATCGACATAATCCTCGACCGGGCGCAGCAGGCCCGAGCGCGACCAGGGGCCGATGTCCTCATGGCCGGAGACGATAATGTTGGGCGCATTGCCGGCCTCGGCGGCGAGGGTAACGGCCTGCTTGAAGTCGTCCCAGCCTGTCCATTCCTGATGCTCGACTGTGATGCTCACATCCTGGCCCGTCACCGCGTATTCGCGCTCCAGAATGTCCGCGGCCATCTGGATTGCTTCCCAGCGATAGCTGCCGGTTTCGCCGGTGCCGCCGGACCAGACGGTGATGGTATAATCTTCGGCCAGGGCGCCGGAAGCGAAGCCCATTGCCAGTACGGAGCCCAGAAGGGCGGTTTTGGTTGTCTTGAGTATGCTCACGGGAAGCCCCTTCAATTCGTTCCAGCATGCATCATTGCACGCGCGTGCAATTTCTAGGGGGCTCGTGTGTCCGGCGCTTGAAACTTATATTACCGTTTTGTGTCGAAGGGCCGGCGATGAGGCTGCTGCATGGCAAGCCGGGAACCCGTGGTGGCGTGTTCCGCGCCTTTCCTCTTCTGCAGCAGCGCCTCTTCGCTGAACGGAAATCCAAAGCGATCGCGCCGGCTCACGCCCTGGCCCGGGATATGCCCGCCTCATCGAGCAGCAGCGCTGAAGGTTTCCAGTGCGGGCCGATCTCGGCGTGGTAGCGGATGACGTCGCGCGCCACCTGCGCAAGTCCGGTTTCGCGGGCAAAGCACATCGGGCCGCCGCGCGTGCGGGGAAAGCCATAGCCGTTGACGAAGATGACATCGAGATCGCTGACACGCTGGGCGATGCCTTCCTCGACGATCTGGTAGCCGGTATTGACCAACTGCCACATGCATCGGCGCAGGATTTCGTCATCGCTCACCGCGCGCCGTGTTATCCCCTTTTCCCTTGAGACCGCCTTGATCAGGGCCTCGACCTCCGGGTCGGGCGTTCCGCGCCGCGCGCCTTCCTCGTAAAGGTACCACCCCTTGCCGGTCTTCTGCCCGAGCCGGCCTCTCTCAAAGAGACGGTCGGCGGTGGTAAAGGGGTAGGGGGTCTGGGCACCGCGGGCCTGGCGGATATGATAGCCGATATCGAGGCCGGCAAGATCCATCACCGCCAACGGCCCCATGGCCAGCCCCCAGCGGGTCATGACCGCATCGACCTGCCAGGGCAGCGCGCCCTCCTCGATCAGGATCTGCGCCTCGCGGTTGAAGTTGATGAACATGCGATTGCCGGCAAAGCCGTCGCAAACACCAACCAGAACGCTGTGTTTTCCAAGTTTCCGGCCGATCTCCATCGCTGTCGCGACCACGTCCGGCGCGGTTTTTGCCGCCCGCACGACCTCCAGGAGCTTCATGATGTGAGCCGGGCTGAAGAAATGCAGGCCGATGACATCCTGCGGCCGCTTGGTCGCGGCCGCTATGTGGTCGACATCCAGCGTGGAGGTATTGGTGGCAAGGATTGCGCCCTTCTTGCAGATCCTGTCGAGCGCGGCAAAGACGGCGCATTTCACCTGCATGGATTCGAATACGGCCTCGATGGCGAGATCGACGGAGGCAAGGCTTTCGAGCGCGATTGTGCCCGTAATCAGCGCCATCCGCACGGTTACCTCAGCATCGGAAATCCGGCCCTTGTCGCGTGATGCCTCATAGGACTTGCGGATGGCGGCAAGGCCCGCATCCAGCCGGTCCTCGGCTTCTTCCACGAGGGTGACCGGCAGGCCGGCATCGGCGAAACACATGGCGATGCTGCGGCCCATCGTGCCGGCGCCGATGACGCCGACGGATGCGACGGTCCGCTGCGGCGTATCCTTTGGCAGGTCGGCAATCTTGCGCGCCTCGCGTTCGGCGAAGAACAGATGCCGCATGGCGCGCGCTTCCGGCGTGGCGTTGAGGATCTGGAATGTGTCGCGCTCCCAAGCGAGCGCTTCGTCGATGGGCGTGTCATAGGCCTTGCGCACGGCTTCGAGCGCGGTCTTTTCCGCCGGCGCGCCCCGGCTGCGGCGCAGATGCCCTTCGGCAACCGCGTCAAGTTCATCCGGTGAGCCGGTCATCGCCATGTCGCGAACCCGGCGGCGCGGCAGGCCTTCGGCCACGGCCTTTTCGAGGCGGGTCAGCGCGTCAGCCTCATTTTCGAAAACGGTTTCGGCGACACCGAGCGCCACGGCTTCGTCGGCCGTGATCGTCCTGCCGGTGAGAATAAGCTCCAGCGCCTTCGGCCCGCCGGTAAGCCGCGGCAGCTTCTGCGTGCCGCCGGCGCCTGGAATATTTCCGAGCTTGATTTCCGGGAAGGAGAACTTCGCGGCCGGCAAGGCATAGATATAGTCGCAGCCGAGCGCCAGTTCGAAGCCGCCGCCGAAGGCGACGCCGTTGACGACCGCGACGACCGGCTTTTCGCCTTCCTCCAGCATGGTGATCAGTTCGGTCAGATAGGGATGTTTGCGGCCGGTGTTGAACTCGTTGATGTCGGCGCCGCCGGAAAAGACGCGGCCCGATGCGGTGAGCACGGTGACGGCGATGTCCGGATCGCCCTCGAAAGCACGATGGGCCCCGGCGATCTGGCTGCGCAGTGCATGTCCGAGCGCGTTGACCGGCGGGCGGTGCATGCGGATGATGCCGAGCGCGCCGCGTTTTTCCTGTTCGATCAGGGTGTTGGTCATGTCCGTTCTCCGCGTCAAAGGGTTGCCTCGGTTCCGAAAATCGCCGTCGCCTGATGCGACAGCGTGATCCCGTTGCCGTGGCAAAGCGCCGTTTCGGCATCGGCGATCTGCCGTTCGCTGGCCGTGCCGCGCAACTGCCGCGTGGCCTCGATCAGCGTGAACACGCCGTACATGCCGGGATGGCAGAAGGAGAGCCCGCCGCCATTTGTGTTGACCGGCAGTTCGCCGCCGGGGGCTATGCGCCCGCCGGATACGAAGGCGCCGCCTTCACCCTTGGGGCAGAAGCCGAGGTCTTCCAGGAACAGGATGACGTTGATGGTGAAGGCGTCGTAGAGCTGGAGAACGTTCATGTCCTTCGGCTTAAGCCCGGCCATGGCGAAGGCGCGTTGTCCGGAATCATGTGCTGCCGTCATTGTCAGGTCCGGCATTTCGGAAACGGCCCTGTTATAGGAGGCGATGCCGCCGCCGAGGAAATAGGCCGGCTTGTTGGGCAGGTCGCGGGCCCGGTCCGGGCGGGTCATCACCACGGCGCCGGCGCCGTCGGTAAGGAGGCAGCAGTCGCGCAGGCTGAGCGGCTCCATCACCATGCGCGACGACAGCACGTCATCGACCGTCAGCGGATCGCGCTCGAAGGCCTCGGGGTTCATCCGCGCCCAGGCGCGCGCGGCGACGGCCACTTCGGCAAGTTGCGCGCGCGTGGTGCCGAAGCGCGCCATATGGGTGGCCGCCGCCATGGCATAGGCCGTCATCGGATAGCGCGGTCTGTGGGGGATTTCATAGGTCGGCTGCTCGGCGGCCGGCGTCATGCGGCCGGCATCCGAACGTAAGGTCGCGCCGTAGCAGATAAGCGCAACGTCGCACAATCCGGCCTCAAGCGCCATGGTGGCCGACAGGGCATGGGCAACGAAGCTGGAGCCGCCGGTATTGGTGCCGTCGATCCAGCGGGGTTTCAGCCCCAGATATTCGATCGTCGAGATTGCCGGAAAGGTGTGGCTCATATTGGCCGTGAACAGGCCGTCGACATCGGACAGTTTCAGCCCGGAATCTTCAAGCGCCTCGTGAACCGCAAGCGCCTGGATATCCATGGCGTTGAAACCGGGTGCTTCGCCCAGTCCGGCCGTTCCGACGCCGACAATGGCGGCTTTGCCGCGTAAGCGCGTGGTCATGCGTTTGCCTCCCCGGCGGGGTCGAAAACGACGACATGGGCACCGGCTTCGCCTTCGATCCGCGCCTTCACCCGCATGCCGATCACGATGTCGTCGGGATCCGTGTCGGGAAGGCGGCTCATCATGCGCGGCCCATCGTCAAGATCCACAAGGACGAGCGCATGGCGAGTGGGTCCGGTATCGCCGGGCTTCGGGCGGCCGTAGAGGACCGTTCGGGAGTAGACGGTTCCAAGCCCCGACGCGGGATGCCAGGCCAGCCTGAGCGAACCGCAATGGGGGCAGAGGATGCGGGGCATGAAGATCGCCGTGTCGCAGTCCTCGCATGTCTGCAGCCAGAGCCGGCCATTGGAGACATGGGCCTGAAATTCAAGATCCGGCCCTGAAGCCGGCAACTGAGCCGTCATCGCTTTTCCTCCCTGAAAGTGCGCCTGCCGCGATACGCTTTCATTATCTTTCGACAATATAATTGTCTGCAATGCAGACATATGTTTTAAATTATCGTTACCAAGCTTTGCCTCTTCTGGCAAGACGGAGCGCGCCCGGCGGCTTGCATGCGCGTGGGTTCGGGCCTAGAGCCTCCCGGGTTATGGAGAAAAGGAGCGGGAATGAACGGGTTCGGAACCGAAGACGAGAATGTCGGCGATCGCCATTTCGTGACGTCGCTGCAACGCGGCCTGCGCGTCATCGCGGCCTATCGTCCGGATGATCGCGCGCTCACCAATCAGGCGCTTGCCGAGCGGACCGGCCTGCCGCGCTCCACGGTCGCCCGGTTTACGCATACGCTGCACAGGCTGGGCTATCTCGTCCATCATGCGCGCTCCTCCGGCTACAGCCTGGCGCCGCGCGTTATCGAGCTCAGCCGGGCCGCGCTGGTCAGCACCGGCATCAACGAACTGGCGCGGCCGTCGATGGAGGCGCTTTCCGAGCTTGGGCCCTTCTCTGTTGCCCTTGGCGTGGCGAGCGATGGCGGCATTCGCTATCTCGATCTGGCCCGGCGGCCAGAGGCGATCGTGCTCAATCTGGATGTCGGCGCCCTGGTGCCGGTGCTGCAGACCGCAATCGGAAGGGCCTATCTTTCCGCGCTGTCCGAGCCGCGCCGCGCGGCGATGCTACGGCAGTTAAAGGCGGCCGACCCTGCGCTTTATGATGCGAAGGCGCCGCTTCTGGCTACCGAGGTGGAACGGTATCGATCCGAGGGCTATGTGACCTCGTTCGGCTGCTGGTGGCCGGAGCTGAATGCGGCTGCCACGACGATCCGTTTTGCCGAGGATGGCGATCCGCTTCTCCTATCGATTTCCGGGCTTTCATCCGCGCTCACGCCCGAGAAGGTGGGTGCCGATTACGCTGCGGCACTGATGAATTCGGCGCGCGTCATCGAGGGGCGCTTGCGGCGGCGTTATTCCGAGTAGATATTTATGATTGTCTGCATTGCAGACATATGTTTCAAAAATATGTTGACCCTTGGAAGCGTTTCGGGAATAGTCCGGCCGGGCAGACCAAGGGAGGAATGGTATGTTTAACAATGCTGCGTCCGGTTCGGAGGCCGGTCAGGAGGCCGCGGCAGGCGAGGGCATCTTCGCTCAGCTCTCGGGGCTGATGAACCCGAAAAGCGTCGCCGTTGTCGGCGCGAGCAACAGGAGTGACGGCTGGAGCGGCATGGCGGTCCCGGTGTTGCGCCGGCTCGGCTTTGCGGGGCGCATCTTCCCGGTCAATCCCAAATATGACGCGCTGAACGATCTGCCCTGCTATCCGTCCGTCTCGGCCATCCCCGAGCCTGTCGATGCCGTCCTCATCTTCGTGCCGCAGAAGCTGCTGCCGGCCATTCTGGAGGATTGCGGCAGGAAGGGCGTGCGCGGCGCCGTCATTCTCGCATCGGGCTTTTCGGAGACCGGTGAGGAGGGGCGCGCCATGGAAGAGACGCTACGCGAGATCGCCAACCGCAACCGTATCGCCATCTGCGGGCCGAACTGCCTTGGCCTTGCCAATCTCGAAAGCGGCTTCATGGGGCTGACGGCGGCGACCTTTCCCGAGGATATGTCAGCCGGCCGCACCGCGCTGATTTCCCAGAGCGGCCAGCTTTTGATGGTGCTTCTGGCGCGCGCCCATGACCAGGGCGTGCGCATGCGCTATCTCGTCTCCACCGGCAATGAGCTCAATGTCGAGGCGGCGGACTATGCGAGCTGGGCGCTCGATGATCCGGAAATTGCCTCGGTCTGCATGACTCTCGAAGGATTGCGTACGCCGTCGCGCTTCCTGGCGCTGGCGGAAAAGGCGCAAGCCGTCGAAAAGCCGCTGATCGTGCTGAAGCTTGGCCGCAGCAAACGCGCCGCGCGCACGGCGCTTGCCCATACCGGCAAGATGGCCGGCGCGTTTCGCACCTATGAGGCCGTGTTCCGGCAAAACAACGTGGTCTCGGTCGATGACCCGATGGAGCTGGCGGAGGCGGCGGCGCTCTTCGAAAAATGCCCGCCGCCGCGCGGCGAGCGCATTGCCGTGGTGACCTTTTCCGGCGGCTGGAGCGGCGTCATGGCGGATCAGTGCGAGGCGCTGGACCTGCCGATGGCGGATTTTACCGAAAAGACCGTCGACGGCCTGCGCCCGCTTCTCGATTTCACCCCGCCGGTCAATCCGCTTGATCTGTCGGGCAATGTCAACAATCATCCCGAACGCTGGGGCCAGAGCCTGAAGATCGCCTTGGATGACGAGAACACCGACATTTTCGTCGTCTTCATCCATCAGGTGCGCGAAAGCTGGCGCGGCCGGTTGATCGGCCCGGTGCTGGAACTGAGCGAGACGGCGGAGAAGCCGATCATCGTCGTCTATGACGGCGGCAAGGTGGTGGAAGCGGGCTACGAACAGCTTGCCCGCGACGGACGCCTGCCGATCTATCGCGGCAGCCAGCAGATGCTGAAGGCGCTGAAACGCTTCACCGATTATCACAAGCGGGCGAAGCGCCCGGCAGATGATGGCATGGGACCGCAAATTCCAGCAGAAGCGGGCGCGCGCGTCGACGCCTTGCTTGCCGGCGGCGGGCGGACGATGGCCGAGGATGTCGCCAAGCAGGCGCTTCTTGCCTACGGCCTGCCGATGGTCGGCGACACCCTGGTGGGGAGCGAGGCGGAAGCGCTGCGCGCTGCCGAGGCGATCGGCTATCCGGTCGTGCTCAAGGGGCTGGCCGACGGCATGGAACACAAGAGCGATGCCGGGCTGGTGCACCTGAAGCTTGGCGATGGTGATGCCGTGCGCCGTGCCTATGCCGATCTTGCCGAAAAGCTTGCCGGCCGCACGCTGAACGGCAAGCCGGCGCCCTGTCTGGTGCAGAAAATGGTCGGCGGCGGCGTCGAGGTTATTCTCGGCATGCAGAACGATCCTGATTTCGGTCCGATGATCCTTGTCGGCGTCGGCGG
>NZ_CFHTCS010000017.1:0-28741 GCF_984369615.1 Martelella sp.
CGATGAACTGCTGCCGTGGAGATGGAAAGGATAGCGGTCAGCCCGGACGGTTACGGCGCGTCTGCTGATTGCTCTGGCCTTCGTCGCTCCGGCGGGAATGGCCGGATTTTACGCCACGCTCGGTATTGTCAAGCACATGATGCCCTCGGAGATATGGCAACTCATCTTCTCGGTGATCGGAGCGGTTGCGGTGGGCGTGACGGCGTTCCTGCGCGTTACGGGCATGGCGGCAACCGACCACGCGGACGGCGGCTTTGCACGCACCTGAACCGCAATGATCCGTTGATGGCGACCAGAAGCGGATGCGGATCATCTTCCGTCTTCGTCAGGAAAATGGTGACAGACAGCGGGCATGCATCGAATCAGCGTGAGGCACAGACGCGGCCCATAGGAGCGCAGGGCGGTCGGCATCAGCGTTCGCGGACTGACGGGAACCCGGTTGGGGCGATGCGGGTGGGGCAGGCGGGAAAGAGAGATGCGCATGGCCTGAGACGCGGGGTGACAAAAAGGCCGGTGTTGCCGATCTGGTTATCCTGATGCAGCCCAAGGTTGCCACATCTCCGTTCAGCCCCCGTGTCTCGACCGCTCCAAACGGCCTCTTCAATGGCCTGATCTGGCCGAAGAACAGCGCGTTGCGCTTCGACCGCTTTAGCGCAACAGCGTCGTCACAACTTTCTTCCCCTGACGGCAGAGCCGCCATTCCGCGCGGAACAAGAAAGTTTCTCCTGTGCTGTCCAGCCCCGTTCGGGGTGCGCCAGCGTTCGTCTCCGGCCGGTCGATCGCCATAGAGGCCGCAATGGTGCGGGCTCGGAAACGGAAAACGGAGACTTAAAATGGCAACCATCGGCACCTTCAAGAAGACTGGCTCGAACGAATTCACCGGCGAAATCGTCACCCTCAGCGTCCAGGCCAAGGGCGTGCGCATCGTTCCCGACCTGCGCGCCACCGGCGAGAACGCCCCCAGCCACCGGGTTCTGGTCGGCCGCGCCGAGATCGGCGCCGCCTGGTCAAAGCGCTCCAACGAGGGCCGCGACTATCTGGGCCTCAAGCTGGACGATCCGAGCTTCAACGCTCCGATCTACGCCAACCTCTTCGACGAAGAAGACGGCGAAACCTTCTCGCTCATCTGGTCCCGCCCCAACGGTCGCCGCGGCGACTGAGGCGCGGAACAAAGGCTCCGACCGCAAGGTCGGGGCCTTTCCCGTGCCCGCGGGAAAGCCGCCAGGCCCGGTGACCTGTCCGGGCTGGAACTGCTCAGCCGGTCAGGATCGGGATCATGGTTTTCACATGGGCGTCGATCCGTTCCAGCACGGGCGGGGGGACCACCTCGCGTTCCGGTAGTGTCCACCATTTCGCATCGATGCGTTTCACCGTCTCGACAACGGCCTTGAGCACGGCTGGCTCGGGAAGCCTTGCCCGATTGGCAAACGTCTTCCAGCGGGCCGGGGCCAGGCCCTTGAAGGCCCGCTCGCCGCCCAGTGACAACGCCAGCCCATCTGCCGGAATGTAGGGAACGGTCGAAAGCATGTCGTAGATCGGTGCAAGAGTGGGCGTGTCGCCGTCGCCCGGATAGATCAGCGACCAGTTCTTGAGATGCATGTCGCCATTGCCCATGACCACCGAGTAGGTCAGCCGCCGGACAAACTCCAGCGCGGCGAACGGCGAGATTGCCACATTCAGCACAGAGGCGATGTCGTGGGAGGCGGCGCCATCATATTTACGTGCCGGGTACAGGCCGAAAACCTGCGCGAAATCTTCGATATGGATGCGTTGCCCATCTGCCCCGCGATCAAAACGCCGCACGAGCAGGACCAGCCCCTCGGCAAGTGTTTCGAACTCTTCGGGAATCCCCTCGAACTGGTCCCGTCTGACCAGTTCCCGCTCGGGCACGTCCATGCCGATTGCTTCGGCAAGTGCGAGGTTCGCGAACTCGTTTTCCGACACGCCCGGAAAGGCGGTCGAGGGGAATTTCGCAATATACTGGCCCTCGTCATCCCCGAGCGGCAGGGTCAGTCCGCCGCCCTTGCCCGTGTTCTTCATCACCGATAGCTTCATCTGCACGCCCGCCAGCGAGAAGCGGGCTTTTGGCCGACCTTGGAGAGCCGTAGCCGCGATACCCGGTTGACCGTCACTGGGCAGCACCCGAACGGCACCCGGCAGGTCCGCGCCCAGAGCTGCCAGGAGATCGAAATCATTCCCCGGCCGCACATTGCCCGCATGGTGCTTTTCCATCGCCTCGCGCAGTCGGTCTTCGGGCAGCAGGTTGGCAAAGAAGGGCGGCAGGCTGCCTGCGACAGGTCGCGGATCCTTGCGCAGGCCCCCTGATGCCGCGCGCAGCGACAGGCTCAGAACCGGAATGCCGCCGGTCGCGCGATAGGCCGGATCAAGGCTGAAGGCGTTGAAATCGCCCGGCGTCCTGACGATCGTGCCAACCTTCGCACTGTTCAGGAACACGTCCAGCGAGGTGATGGTCTCAGCGGTACGGACGGCTGTCATCGTCGCTCTCCGGTTGCGGGCTGAAGGCCGGATGATCATCCTCGGCCTCGGGGCGCAAAAGCGCCTCGATGGCGGGCACCATCGCCTGCGGGACCAGCATCATTTCCAGCCCAAGCGCCCGGGCAATGTTGATCAATGTCGTGGTGCGCGCGGCCGCTGCCCCCGTCTCGATGTCGCGGTAGCGCGGGCGCGAAATGCCCGCAAGATCGGCCACCTGCTCCTGGGTCAACCCCGCTGCAAGACGCGCGCGGCGAAAATGGTCGCCGATCAGCCTCAGTGTTTCTTCTTCCGCCTTCATGTGATACCTTTACGGATCATTCTTGCCGCATTGATCTGGATGGGTATCATACCCGGTGTAGAATGCAACAAAAATGATCTCCAAACATATCACTACCATTTCCCATGGAGCGTTTGGGGATCATCTTGCGCTGGTCGACGCTACGGCCAGCACAAGTGCTGCAATTGCGGCATACAGGCGAATCAGTCGGGCTGCATGCTCAGCCGTGCAGATAACGCCCTGGCCAGATTCGACGATTTCGTATGGCGTATCGGGCGAAGGCGACTAAAATAGCCGTAGTTCTGGAATGCGCGCCGGTCGCGATGGGAGGTGATCATGCATGATCACCGCTCGACAGTCGCGGGCCGCACGCGCGTTGCTGGGTTGGACGCAGGAGACGCTCGCTGACAAGGCCCGAATATCGCTGACTGCCCTGAAACGCCTTGAGTCCGAGAACCGGCTCGAGGTGTATGAGACAACGCGGGATCAGGTGCGCCGGGCGCTTGAAGCAGCAGGGATTGTTCTCCTGTCCACGGATCGCGGGCAAGGAGTATTGCTGGTTCATGACCAAGACGAGAAGAGATACCGACAGATCCATGACGCCTGACCGGCGCCGGCGGCATCATCAATCCGCCGCCGCGGCCTGCGCCCTGCGGCGGCCCTCGACATGACATCCGCAGTCATCCCCTTTGACGACATCGTGCCTGTCGGCGACGAGCTGACCGAATATGATCGCGCGCACGTCAAACTCTACATGCGGCTGCTTGATGCTGACGCCGATGGTGCGGAATGGACCGAAGCCGTCAACATTCTGTTCGGTATCGACCCCGCCCTGGAACCAGTGCGCGCTCGGCAGGTTCATGACAGCCATCTGGCCCGCGCGCGCTGGATGACACAGAGCGGCTATCGCCAGTTGCTGCGTCATCCGACAGATCGAACCTGACCTCGCCGCCGTCGCACCAGTGATGCCCTCAGAGCATCACCCCATGTCTTCGTTCCGGCTTCCATCTCGGTAGCGGCGCCGCAATTCTTTCACGCTCCACCTGTGCAGTTTCAACCAGGAGCGGAGCAATGAAGCCGGATACATCCCGCTGGCGAGACCAGGACCAGTATGAATTCTACGATGCGCTGCCCGTTGAGGGTGTCGCCTGGGAATGCCTGCGCCGTAACGCCTCCTATCAGGCCAGTTTCGATGATCTTGTAGCGCAAGGCAGCGGGCATCTTCCCTTTGCGGATGATTTCCAACATCGCTGGGGGTTGCGATTTCCCGGCAGACCCCTGCTTTTCCGCGCTCGACCAACCGGTCATCTGGTCGCCTGTTGCCAATCCGGACGTGCTGATGCTCGGGGCGGCGCCCGATTTTCTTCCGCCTTCTCCGTCCGCCTTATCGGTCGATCTTGCTGATGCCATCTGCGGACCAGAGGGGACATATGGTGTCTTTGACGCCAGAGACGGCGTTCAATATCTGATCCTCGCCGACACCGATGCCAATTCGCAGCCGGCGATCATTCTGCCACTTGACGAAAATCTGCCGGATCGGCTCGAAGCCATTCTCAGGCTCTGGCACATGCTGGCCGGGAGACCCGCGCGCCGCGACCCCAGGATGACGCCGTATCAGCGCCGGCGGTTTCGCCTGATGATGCAAGCTGCCGACGGAAACGCCAACCACGCGACCTATCGTGAGATTGCCATCGCCATTTACGGCGAGGCGCGCGTTCGCGCTGAGCCGTGGAAGACATCGGCTTTGCGCGCCTCTGTCATCGCCCTTGTCCGATCTGCCGCCGCGCTGATCGACGGCGGTTATCAGGACCTTTTGCGCCATCGTCGCAAACCCTGACACTGACGTCTGATCGAGGGTGAGGATTTTACCCCTTCGATCTTCCTCATCCCCCATGCCGCCGCGCCTTCGCCACCGTGCGCATGTCATGCCGTTGATCGTCAGCGGCATCCTGCACAACCACGGAGGCCACCCCATGCGACCTGATCTCGCCGCCTTGCCGCCACGCTACCTGCGCACCAAGGAAGCTGCCGATTTCCTCAGCCTGTCCGCGCGCACGCTGGAAAAGCACAGAACCTACGGAACCGGACCTGCCTATCACAAGCTCGGCGGCCGCGTTGTCTATTCGGTCGAGGATCTCGCAGCCTGGGTTGCGCGCGGATCAGTCACCTCCACGTCGGACCCACGCGGACAGGTTCTCCCGGCGAAACCTCTGCCCCCGACCGCGTTCACCTCGCCCAAGCGCATCACGCGCTGAACGTGGTTGTCACCCTCTGATGGCAGCGCAGCATCCATCCGCCTCGGAACGCGGACAACTCGATCTGTTTCGGACGCTTCCCGGTGAATTCGCTCCACGAGACGCGCAGGATCTCATGGCCTATCCTTTCTTTTCCCTTTCTAAATCGCACCGTATCCGCCCGATTGACTTTGCCCTGGGCAATGTCTCGATCCGTGTCGAAGCTGTTCCCGATCACGGCATGGCGACGATCTGGGATGCCGATATTCTGATCTGGGCGGCCAGTCAGATTGTTGAAGCGCGGGACGCCGGTCTGCGCACGTCGCGCCTGATGGCGGCAACGCCCTATGAAATCCTGACATTCACAGGGCGCGGAACCTCCCTGAGGGACTATCAGCGCCTGAAGGCGGCGCTGGACCGGCTGCAATCGACCACGGTTGCAACCTCGATCCGCCAGCGCGGGAATGGACGGCGACATCGCTTTTCGTGGATCAACGAATGGCACGAGCGGACCGATGCCAATGGCCGCCCGGACGGCATCGAGATGATCGTGCCCGACTGGTTCTACAGTGCGGTTCTGGATGACGCCCTGATCCTCACCATCGACCGGGCCTATTTCAATCTGACCGGCGGGTTGGATCGCTGGCTCTATCGCCTGGTGCGCAAGCATGGTGGGCGGCAGAAAAACGGTTGGCGGTTCGACTTCCGTCACCTGCACCAGAAATCGGGCAGTCTGTCGCCGTTCAAGCGCTTCGCCTTCGAGCTGCGCGACATTATCCGCCGCCAGCCACTGCCCGGCTACACCCTGTTCGCCGAGGTCGAAACCGGCGGCCGGATGCTGCTCGCTTTCGAGCCTGTCCCGGCCTGTGGAAAACCTGTGGATAGCCTCGTGCTATCGGGAACCCGGACTATCGTGCCATCAGGAACCGGAGGCTCGTGCTATCGGGAACCCAAACACCTCCTATCCTTCGGTAATAAAAGCGAAAATTGCGCCCTTAACTTAGAGTCTAACACAGAATCTAACTTTGAAGAGCGGCGGCGCGATGTGGAAAAGCTCATCGCGAAGGCTGGTGCGGCCCTCAGATCGGGTGCCCATAAAGGCAAGCTGACACCCCCAAAGCAGGGATCGCCCGCGTCAACAAGCACGCCTGAACTTCCTCTCGGCAAACCGAGAGGACGGCGATGATTGTTGCGCTCCTCAATCAGAAAGGCGGCGTGGGCAAGACGACGCTGGCGCTGCATCTCGCCGGAGCCTGGGCTGCGCAAGGCAAGCGGGTCATCCTGATCGATGCCGATCCGCAAGGCTCCGCACTCGATTGGTCGGAGCGGCGCAGCCATGAAGGGCTGCCAAGGCTGTTCGCCGTCATCGGCCTTGCCCGCGATACCCTGCACAGGGAAGCGCCGGAGCTGGCGCGTGACGCCGATCATGTCGTTATTGATGGTCCGCCCCGTGTCGCTGGCCTGATGCGCTCTGCGCTGCTTGCTGCCGATCTGGTGCTGATCCCGGTGCAGCCATCTCCTTTCGACGGCTGGGCCTCCGCCGAGATGCTGGCGCTTCTGAACGAAGCCCGCATCTATCGCCCTGAACTGGCCTCCCGTTTTCTGCTGAACCGATGCGGTGCGCGCACCGTCATCGCCCGCGAAACGGCAGAGACACTGGCCGAACATGATCCGCCCTTGCTGGCCACGACGGTCGGCCAGCGTGTCGCCTTCGCCGAAGCCGCACAGACCGGACGGCTGGTCTTGGAGACAGATGGCGGCGAACGGGCCGCACAGGAGGTCACAGCGCTGGCGGCCGAGATCAATGGCCTCGGTGTCGGGAGGATCGTGCCATGACACGTCCGCCCGTCAAATCCGGCTTCGCATCGCGTCCGGGCAATCCCGATAGCTGGGTCAGAGCCGCCGATGCGCCGGCAACCGGCAAGACGGCTACGGAGGCGTTCACCGCCCGCCTGACCATCGACATCGCGCCCGAACTGCGCGGGCGCATCAAGGTTGCCGCTTTCCGCCGCGGTGTCACCGTCGCCGTGATGCTGCGCGAGCTGCTGGTCCGCGAGTTTCCACCCATCGAAGGAGATCAGTCATGACCGGCAAAACCGTGCGCGCTGCTCATGAACATCCGCAGGCGGACGGGCCTGCACCGTTCACCACATTGGTCGAACTGACCTTCCAGAAGAGGAAGGTCGAGCGCTGGATACGCTTCGGCCGCAAGAGCTTTGAACAGATCATCGACCGCCGCCGCAGTCTGATCGGTTTTGCGCCCGAAAGCATCTTCGCCTTCGTCCGCTGGGCCTCCAACGATTACGGCACCATCGTCTCGCGACTCGACATCCTGCGCGCCGTTGGTCGCGGCGAACCGTACCAGACCGTGCCTTTCGTTCGTCCTGGCGGCGAGATCCTGCTGCGTAATGATGGCTGGCGACAAGTCCAGCGGGTGCTGGCCCTGATTGATGCCGTGGACGCGCTTGGCGTCGATCCGGCGGATGTTGCGCCGGACCATTGGCGGCACGTCCACAACCGCTTGAGTGCCGGTCAGGAACCCAATCCCTACACCCCGGAGCGCCATGCCGCGTGGGTCAACCGCCGGAGAATTGCGCCATGAGCCGCCGTCATACTCTCGCGGTGTCCATGCTGGCTGTCGGAACACTTGTCGCCACGGCGGTTGCCGATCTGCCAACCCGGCTGATCTGGAATGCGACTGCCAGCGCGCCCATCGGCTTCTACACAGTTGCTCCCGCCAATGCGCTCGAAGTTCCCGAACTGGTCGCCATCATGCCGTCTGAGCAGTCCATGGTCGAGCGCGGCTATATCGGACGCGGCGTGCCGCTGCTGAAGCGCGTCCTCGGCCTGCCAGGACAGCGCGTCTGCCGCAACGGTGCGACCATTACCGTCGATAATGTCGAGATGGGGGACGCACTGGAGCGCGACCGTATGGGCCGCGATCTGCCGGTCTGGCAGGGCTGCCGCATCATCGGCGAGGGTGAACTCTTCCTCATGAATTGGGACATCCGGGACAGCCTCGACGGCCGTTACTTCGGACCTGTTCCCGCCAGTTCCGTCATCGGCAGGGCGCTCCCGCTGTGGACCGATGAGGAAGGCGATGGCCGCTACGAATGGCGGGCGGCCACGCATTGAACCCACGCCAAATCCACCAACACAGGAGATGTACCATGCCACAGATCGGTCAATTCGCGCGTGACGCATCCGGCTTCGCCGGTCAGCTCGTCACGCTCACCATGAAGCGCGATCTTGTTATCGTACCCACTGAGCATTCCGATGCGGAGAATGCGCCGGACTATCGCGTCCATTACATTGAACATGACGGGCCAGAGGTCGGCGCTGCATGGAAACGCACCGGCGAAAAGGCTGGCGAATATCTCTCGGTGCTGCTTGACGATCCCGCCTTGCCGCAGCCGATCCGCGCCAATCTGTTCCGCGACGACGATGCAGGCTCGTCATGGTCGCTGCACTGGAGCCGCCCGCGGCCCCACGAAGATCGAGACTGAGATCATGCGATCCCGCGCCCTTCTTCTCTTCACGGCCCTTATGTCGGCTGGCAGCGGATTGACGCCTGCATTTGCGCAGGTCACGCCGCAACCCGCGCCTGTTACCGCGCATCCCCATGTTGCTTTCATTGCCGAGGCGTCACAGCGCTTCGGCATTCCAGAGCACTGGATTCGGGCTGTGTTGCGTGTGGAAAGCGCGGGCGATGTGCGCGCCATCTCATCGGCGGGTGCAATGGGACTGATGCAGGTCATGCCCGACACCTGGGCGGGCCTGCGCAGCCGCCATGGTCTCGGGCGCGATCCTTACGATCCGCGCGACAACATCCTCGCAGGCACAGCGTATCTGCGCGAGATGTGGGACCGCTATGGCAATGTCGCAGCCATGCTGGCGGCCTACAATGCCGGTCCCGGTCGCTATGACGAGCATCTGGCGACCGGCCGCACTTTGCCCGCAGAAACACGCGCCTATGTCGCCACGCTCGCACCGCTTCTCGGCGGTGCGACTGCGCCTGATGTGCCGATGATCGTTCCGCCGCCACCGCCGGATTGGCGCGAAGCTCCGCTCTTTGTTGCGCAATCCGGCGGCAATTCGGCGGCGGTCAATCAGCCGTCAAGCGACATCCGCGCAACCGTTCCTCTGCGCGATTCCGTCGATCAGGAGCCGCAGGACGGCGGCATATTCGTGGCCCGTGCGAGCAATGGCGACAAGCCATGAGCATGGCGTTTACGCGCTCGTTCGGTCCATTTCCGGTGTGCAGTCAGGCTTGGGTGCGCCTGGCAGCATTCCCGGCAGGAAGGGCAAAAAGGGCAGGGAAGGCGGAGGGCAAGATAAAGGAAACCGGCACCGTGTCGGGCCGGTTTCTGGGCAAGCCCTTGTCTGCACACTGTTTTGGGGCGCGGCGCACGGCACCCTGCCTCCGGGCCTTGCGTGCCGCGATGTGGCGCAAAGCCTTGGCTTTACTGGGTTTTGACCGGCACTATGGGCGAATACCAGCCGTTTGCGTGCCTGAACGGCATGGGATGCGCTCATGAGCGCCGACGACGAGAACCGCTTTCGCCCCAGGCCTGGCCGGATCAAATCCGACGTGCCGAAGGGGGGCAAGGCGAAGAGCTTTCTGACGCAGGCGAAGAAGCTGGCGCGTCAGCATAGCAACGGTCCCGGTCGATCATCATCATTCGCATCACGGACGTCCTCGTCGTCTTCATCTGGTTCGGCCGGAAAGAGCGGGAAGGCATCGCGGGCGAGCAAAGGTCCGGGCGTCAAGCGTGGGCGTGGGGCGGCCTTTGTCCGCGCCAGAACCCTGTCGGGCGGCTGGCGTCACAGTGCGACCGGAGTGCGCCGCGTCGTCGTCAAAACCCGGTACGTTCAGAGCGCGGGGAAGAACGGCAAAGGGGCTGCCCATCTGCGCTATATCCAGCGAGACGGAACCTCGCGTGATGGCGAGCGTGGCCAGCTCTATTCGGCGACCGAGGATCGCGCCGATGGAGATGCCTTCCTTGATCGCGGCAAGGACGATCGCCATCAGTTCCGCTTTATCGTTTCGCCCGAAGATGCCGCCGATCTTTCCGACCTCACCGAACACACCCGCGATCTGATGAGCCGCATCGAGGCCGACCTTGGCACGAAACTCGATTGGGTGGCGGTCAATCACCACAATACCGGCCATCCCCATGTCCATGTCATCGTTCGGGGCAAGGACGATCTGGGCGAGAACCTGGTCATCAATGGCGACTATCTCGGCAATGGCATTCGTGAGCGGGCGAGCGAACTGACCACGCTGGAACTCGGCCCCGTGACTGAGATCGAGCAGAGCCGCAAGCTGTCTGCCGAAATTGATCAGGACCGCTTCACCCGCATCGACCGCGCTATGACCGAGGAGGCTGACGAACGGTTCCTCGATCTTCGCCACGAACCGGCAAATGCCCGCCGCCAGTTCAATCGCACGCTTCGCCTGCGCCGTCTCGCCAAACTGGAAAAGATGGGGCTGGCTACGGAACATGCACCTGGCGTCTGGGAGCTTGGCGAGAAGATGGAGCCGGCGTTGCGTGAACTGGGTGAGCGCGGTGACATCATCCGCAACATGCACAAGGCGCTGAAGGCCGACGGGCTGGAGCGCGATCCGATGACGTTCCAGCTTCACGATACCGCACCTGCGGCGCCCATCACTGGCCGCATCGTGGACAAATATCTCACCGACGAGATGGGCGAGAGCCTGACGCTCGTGGTGGACGGTATCGACGGACGAACACACCATCTTCCCGGCATTGATCCGGCCCGCGTCGAGGATGCCCGGATCGGCAGCATCGTGGAAGTCGGTCCCGCCGATACAGCACAACGTCCCTCTGATCGCACCATCGCTGCGATCTCGGAGAACGGTATTTACCGACCGAGCCGCCATCTGGAACAGGCGAAGTTCGAAGGACGTATACCGGGCGGCGATTACGAGGGCTATGTCGATGCCCATGTCCGGCGACTGGAGGCGTTGCGCCGCGCCGGCATCGCTGAGCGGATCGACGCTGACCAGTGGCGCATCCCCGATGACTTCGAGAGCCGCGCCACCGCCTATGATGCCGGTCGCAACCGGCAGGCCAGCATCCGTGTCGTCTCGACCTTCGATCTGGAAAAGCAGATCGGCGCCGATGGTGCGACCTGGTTGGACCGACGACTGGTTATGCCGGACGCTTCGGCCTTTACCCCGGCAGGTTTCGGCCAGCAGGTGCGCGAGGCGATGGATCAGCGCCGTGAGCATCATATCGCACAGGGCGATGCCACGCGGCAGCAGAATGGACGCATTTTCTATCGGCGAAACCTGCTCGCCAATCTGCGGGAACGGGAAGTGGCCCGAGTCGGTGCGGAGATGGCCGGGAGCAAGGCGCTGCCATTCCGCGCGGCTGCCGATGGAGAAACTGTCACTGGCAAGTTCACCGGGACCGCACATCTATCGAGCGGCAAGTTCGCCATTATCGAAAAGAGCCACGAGTTCACTCTCGTCCCATGGCGGCCAGTAATCGACCGCCAGATCGGCCGCGAGGTTGCTGGCATCGTGCAGGGTGGATCAGTCTCGTGGCAGTTGGGGCGGACGCGGGGGCTCGGGGTTTGAGCCTTTGCCGATATACCGCCTATAGTATCCGGCAACGCGGCGCCCCCGCCTTTCCTGTTGCCACTCGCAAAAACCTCTATTCTCTGATCGGCTCCGTCTCTCTTGCCAATTGGAGCCTGTATGCGTGGAGGCCGAATACTTTGGGTCCAGATCATTGTCGTGTTCACCATCATCGTGGTGATGGTCTGGGCTGCAACGCAATGGGTGGCTTTCCGGCTCGGCTTCCAGCCACAGCTCGGCAACCCCTGGTTCGATATTGCCGGATGGCCGTTCTACTATCCACCGGCCTTCTTCTGGTGGTGGTTCTCTTACGATGCCTATGCGCCGGGCATCTTTACCGAAGGCGCGTTCATCGCCACGTCCGGAGCGGTTCTGGCCATAGCTGCCGCCTTTCTCATGTCGATCATCCGGGCACGCGAGGCTCGTAATGTCGCCACCTATGGCTCAGCGCGATGGGCCGAGGATAAGGAAATCCATGCTGCCGGATTGCTCGGCCCGGATGGCGTCGTGCTGGGGCGGCACAGCAAGGATTATCTGCGTCATGACGGCCCCGAGCATGTTCTGTGCTTTGCGCCAACCCGATCCGGCAAGGGCGTGGGCCTCGTCGTGCCAACGCTGCTGACCTGGCCGGGAAGCTGTATTGTCCATGACATCAAGGGGGAGAACTGGAATCTGACAGCGGGATTCCGGTCCCATCATGGCCGGGTCCTGCTGTTCGATCCGACCAATGTATATTCCGCAGCCTATAATCCGCTGTTGGAAGTGCGGCAGGGGGAATGGGAAGTCCGCGATGTGCAGAACATCGCGGACATTCTTGTTGATCCCGAAGGCAGCCTCGACAAGCGCAACCATTGGGAAAAGACCAGCCACAGCCTACTCGTCGGCGCGATCCTGCACGTTCTCTATGCCGAGAAAGAAAAGACACTGGCTGGTGTCGCCAATTTCCTGTCCGATCCGCGCCGTCCGGTCGAGGCAACCTTACGCGCAATGATGGACACGCCGCATCTGGGGGAAGCCGGTGTTCATCCTGTCATTGCCTCGTCTGCGCGCGAGCTTCTCAACAAATCAGAGAACGAACGCTCCGGCGTCCTTTCGACCGCCATGTCGTTTCTCGGTCTTTACCGAGATCCGGTTGTCGCCTGCGTGACGGCGCGCTGCGATTGGCGCATCGCCGATCTGGTCGGCGCGAAGGAACCGGTGAGCCTCTATCTCGTCGTACCGCCCTCGGACATCAATCGGACCAAACCGCTGATCCGCCTCATCCTCAATCAGGTCGGACGGCGGCTAACCGAGGAACTGGAGACCTCCGGCAAGCGGCACCGGCTGCTGTTGATGCTCGACGAGTTTCCGGCACTGGGGCGGCTGGATTTCTTTGAATCAGCGCTGGCGTTCATGGCCGGCTACGGCCTGAAAGCCTTTCTGATTGCCCAATCTCTCAACCAGATCGAGCGCGCCTATGGGCAAAACAATGCCATTCTCGATAATTGCCATGTGCGCGTGGCCTTCGCCGCCAATGACGAACGCACCGCCAAGCGGATCAGCGATGCGCTCGGCACGGCTACGGAAATGCGCGATTCCACCAACTATGCCGGCCATCGCCTCGCGCCATGGCTGGGGCACCTCATGGTGTCGCGGCAGGAAACGGCGCGGCCATTGCTGACGCCCGGCGAAATCATGCAGCTTCCGCCAACCGACGAGATCGTCATGGTAGCGGGTGTGCCGCCCATCCGCGCCGCCAAGGCGCGCTACTATGCCGATGCGCGGCTTCAAGAACGGGTGCTGCCGCCGCCCGACCTACGCAAGCAGTCGGTGAAGATGGAAACATCGGCGCCAGACGACTGGACGAGCCGTGTTGTTACGGCCGCGGCCGGCCACGGACCCACGTCGAACACGTCCGACGACGATCCTGCCAATGCCGGTATCCGTCGTGAGCCGGAGCTTCCCGAGCATGAGGAAATCATCCCGCCACCACCGCCGCCATCGCAGGAGTTCGACTTTCTCGATGATGAGCCCGACGTCGATGCCGCCAAAGCCCGTGCCATGCGTCAGCGGATGCGCATGGTCGCGCGGCAGGCGTCACTTGACCCAAATGACGGCATCGAGCTTTGAGAAGGAAGACAGGCATGACGAGTCGAACCCGCATGAATGTCTACTTCTCCCCGGATCTGCTGAAGCAGGTCGAGGGTCTGGCGCTGCGTTGCAATGTTTCAAAATCCGCGGTGATCGAGGCTGCGGTAGCATCCTTCCTGTCCGGTGACACGACCGAACGGCTGGAAGCCGCAATGTCGCGACGCCTGGATAAGCTTGGCCGCCAGTTCGATATGCTGGACGAAGATGTGGCCATCCTCGGCGAGACGCTTTCGCTGTTCGTACAATTCTGGCTCACCATGACGCCGCCGCTGTCAGATAGCGCGAAACAATCGGCGCGCATCAAGGGCAACGAGCGCTTCGAAGGCTTCATGCAGACGCTGGGCAAGCGCCTGGCTTCCGGCGACAGATTCCTGAAAGAGTTGTCGCGGGATATGGATTCGCTTCACGATCTTTCGTCACAAGGCCAGTCCGAAGCGGATGGAAACCAGCTCTGAACTTTAGATCCATCCTATTTGCCGCCCTGCGCCGCCGATGCCCGCACACGCGTAAACATCTGTTGAAACGGCCCTAAATCAGGTTCTTTTAATCGACCCCAATCCGGGGTCCGTCTTTTGCGCGTCCCGCCATGAATGGGGCCGCCATGACCGCATCACATCAGAAACCCGAGACGATTGCGCGTGGTGCGCGGATGCTGCGCACCGCGCTCGGGGCATCGATTGCCCGGTTTCTGGAAGATCCAGCTGTGGTTGAGGTGATGCTGAATCCCGATGGCCGCATCTGGGTGGATCGGCTCTCCGAAGGGCTGGCCGATACGGGGGAGAGGCTGTCGGCTGCCGATGGCGAGCGGATCGTCAGGCTGGTCGCCCATCATGTCGGCGCCGAGGTTCATGCCCGCAATCCGCGTGTGTCGGCTGAACTGCCCGAGACCGGCGAACGGTTCGAGGGTCTGCTGCCGCCGGTGGTCGCAGCACCCGCTTTCGCCATACGCAAGCCTGCCGTCGCGGTGTTCACGCTCGACGACTATGTAAACGCTGGGATCATGACCAGTGCTCAGGCCGAGGTGCTGCGCCTGAACGTCGCCACGCGCGCCAATATCCTTGTCGCGGGCGGCACCTCGACCGGAAAAACCACGCTGACCAACGCGCTGCTGGCAGAAGTCGCCAAGACTTCGGACCGCGTCGTGATCATTGAAGACACGCGCGAACTGCAATGCGCCGCGCCCAATCTGGTCGCGATGCGCACCAAGGATGGCGTGGCGACCCTCTCCGACCTGGTGCGTTCGTCGCTGCGCCTGCGCCCGGATCGCATCCCGGTCGGCGAGGTGCGCGGGTCCGAAGCTCTCGACCTCCTTAAAGCCTGGGGCACCGGCCATCCGGGCGGGATCGGCACCATCCATGCCGGTTCCGGCATTGGCGCGCTGCGACGCCTCGAACAGCTCATCCAGGAAGCCGTCATCACCGTCCCGCGCGCCCTGATCGCCGAGACAATCGACCTCGTCGCCGTTCTTGCCGGACGCGGCTCTTCCCGCCGGCTGGTCGAACTCGCCCGCGTCGATGGGCTGGGGCCGGACGGCGATTACGCCATCACGCATCCCATCACTTTGGCAACCACCCCGAAAGGAAACCTTTCATGATCCGCACGATTTCACGCGGCTGCCGCATCATGGCAACCGCCGCTGCCACTGTTTCCATCAGTCTGATGCTGGCGCCTGCCGCACACGCCTCCGGCTCCTCCATGCCCTGGGAGGCACCGCTTCAGTCGATCCTCCAGTCGATCGAGGGTCCTGTCGCCAAGATCATCGCCGTCATCGTCATCATCGCCACCGGCCTGGCGCTGGCCTTTGGCGATACCTCCGGCGGCTTCCGCCGCCTGATTCAGATCGTCTTCGGCCTGTCCATCGCTTTCGCCGCGTCGAGCTTCTTCCTGTCGTTCTTCTCGTTCGGCGGCGGGGCGCTCATCTGATGGCGGGCGGGTTTGAACAGCTCGATACGGTGCCGGGCTTCTCCATCTCGGTTCACCGGGCGCTGACCGAGCATATCCTGCTCGGCGGCGCACCGCGTTCGATTGCCATTGTCAACGGCACGCTGGCCGGCGCCGTCGGCCTCGGCCTCCGTCTCTGGCTGGTTGGCATCGCCATCTGGGCAGTCGGTCATTTCCTCGCGGTATGGGCTGCCAAACGCGATCCGCTCTTCGTCGAGGTGGGGCGCAGGCATCTGCGCATCCCCGGTCATCTGTCGGTGTGAGGGCGCGGCCATGATGAACCTCACCGAATATCGCCGTACCGCCACCCGCCTCGCGGATTTCCTGCCCTGGGCCGCGCTGGTTGGCTCGGGCGTCGTACTGAACAAGGACGGCAGTTTCCAGAGGACTGCGAAGTTTCGCGGGCCGGATCTGGATTCCGCTGTTGCCGCCGAACTGGTCGCGGTCGCCGGGCGTATCAACAACGCCGTGCGCCGCCTCGGCTCCGGCTGGTCGATCTTTGTTGAGGCACAACGAAGCGAAGCCGCGACCTATCCCGGCAGCCAATTTCCTGATCCGGCCTCCGCTCTGGTCGATGCCGAGCGCAAAGCTGCCTTCGAGGAAGCGGGCACGCATTTCGTGTCGGGCTACTTCCTGACCTTCCTCTGGCTGCCACCCGCCGAAGATGCGGCTCGCGCCGAGACCTGGCTCTACGAGGGCCGTGAGCAATCCGGCGTCAATCCATGGGAGCTGATGCGCGGCTTTGTCGACCGCACCGACCGCGTGCTGGCACTACTCGACGGCTTCATGCCCGAATGCCACTGGATCGATGACGCGGGCACGCTGACCTATCTCCATTCCACGATTTCCACGAACCGCCATCGCGTCCGCGTGCCCGAGGTGCCGATGCACATCGACGCGCTGCTGGCCGATCAGCCGCTGACCGGCGGGCTGGAGCCACGCCTGGGCTTGTCGCATCTGCGCATCCTGACCATCACAGGCTTTCCGACAGCGACCACGCCCGGCCTGCTCGACGAGATGAACCGGCTCGCGTTCCCGTATCGCTGGTCCACCCGCGCCATCCTGATGGACAAGACGGACGCGACGAAACTCCTCACCAAAATCCGCCGTCAATGGTTCGCCAAGAGAAAATCCATCGCCGCGATCCTCAAGGAGGTGTTGACCAACGAGCAATCGGCGCTGGTGGACACCGATGCGTCCAACAAGGCGCTCGATGCCGACATGGCCTTGCAGGAACTGGGCGCTGACGTCGCCGGCATGGCCTATGTCACAGCAACCGTCACCGTCTGGGACGCCGATCCCCGTATCGCCGACGAGAAGCTGCGTCTGGTCGAGAAGATCATTCAGGGCCGTGACTTCACGGCCATGCCGGAAACCGTCAATGCCGTCGATGCCTGGCTCGGCTCAATCCCCGGACATGCCTATGCCAATGTTCGGCAGCCGCCGGTCTCGACGCTCAACCTTGCCCACATGATCCCGCTATCGGCCGTGTGGGCGGGGCCGGAACGGAACGAACATCTCGGAGCGCCCCCCTTGCTTTACGGCAAGACCGAGGGTTCGACGCCGTTCCGGCTTTCCCTTCATGTCGGCGACGTGGGCCATACCCTCGTCGTCGGCCCGACCGGCGCAGGCAAGTCCGTGCTGCTGGCGCTGATGGCGTTGCAATTTCGCCGTTATGAGCGAAGCCAGATTTTCGCTTTCGATTTCGGGGGATCGATCCGGGCATCGGCGCTCGCCATGGGTGGCGACTGGCATGATCTCGGCGGTGGATTGACCGAGGGATCGGAGGTTTCCGTTTCCCTGCAACCGCTGGCGCGGATCGATGATGCCTATGAACGGTCATGGGCCGCTGACTGGATCGCCGCGATCCTGATGCGTGAAGGCATGAGCATCACGCCGGAGGTGAAGGAGCACATCTGGACGGCGCTGACATCGCTGGCATCCGCCCCGGCGGGGGAACGGACCATCACCGGCCTTGCCGTGCTGCTGCAATCCAACGATCTGAAACAGGCGTTGCGCCCTTACTGCATTGGCGGCGCCTATGGCCGGTTGCTCGACGCCGAGGCCGAACATCTCGGATCAGCCGATGTACAGGCCTTCGAGATCGAGGGGCTGGTCGGCACTGGGGCTGCGCCTGCCGTCCTGTCCTATCTGTTTCATCGGATCGGCGACCGGCTCGACGGTCGGCCAACCCTGCTCATCATCGACGAAGGCTGGCTGGCGCTGGATGACGAAGGTTTCGCCAATCAGCTCCGCGAATGGCTGAAGACGCTCAGGAAGAAGAACGCTTCCGTCATTTTCGCCACGCAGTCACTTTCCGACATCGATGGCAGCAATATCGCGCCTGCCATCATAGAAAGTTGCCCGACGCGGCTGCTGCTGCCGAACGAACGCGCCATCGAGCCGCAGATCACGGCAATCTACCGCCGCTTCGGCCTCAATGACCGGCAAATCGAGATCCTCGCGCGGGCCACGCCAAAGCGGGACTATTACTGCCAATCGCGGCGCGGCAATCGCCTGTTCGAGCTTGGCCTCAGCGAAGTCGGCCTCGCGCTCTGCGCCGCATCATCCAAATCCGATCAGACCCGTATCGCCGAACTCGTTGCCGAGCATGGGCAGGACGGTTTTCTCGCGGCTTGGCTGCGCGATCGCGGCGTCGAATGGGCCGTCGATCTGATCCCGAACCTTACCAATCTTGTCGAACGCACAGAGCCCGCTCGGTCGGTCGCGCCAGATCAAATCCATCCAGATGACAGCCAAGAAAAGGAGATCCTGCCATGATCCGTATCCCCGTTTCCCGATATGTCAGTGCATCCGTGCTGGCGCTGACGCTCGCCATGCCTGTTGCACTGTCGCCCATGCTGGCAAGCCCCGCTCACGCTTTTGGCTTCGGCCGCATCGTCTATGATCCGACCAACTATGCGCAGAACCTTCTGACCGCCGCACGCACGCTGGAGCAGATCAACCACCAGATCACCTCGCTTCAGAATGAAGCGCAGATGCTCATCAATCAGGCGAAGAATCTCGCCAGTCTGCCATATTCCTCGCTCCAGACTTTGCAGCAGAACGTCCAGCGCACGCAGCAGCTTCTGGCCCAGGCGCAGAACATTGCCTTCGACGTACAGAACGTCGATCAGATGTTCCAACAGAAATACGGCAAGGTTTCGCTATCCGCGACCGACGCCCAGCTCGTCGCCGATGCACGGTCCCGTTGGCAGAATACGGTCGGCGGCTTGCAGGACGCCATGCGCGTGCAGGCCGGTGTCGTCGGAAATATTGACACCAATCGCGCTGAAATGTCCGCCCTTGTCGCGCAGAGCCAGAACGCGACCGGCGCGTTGCAGGCGACACAAGCGGGCAATCAGCTTCTCGCGCTCCAGTCGCAGCAGCTTTCCGACCTGATCGCGCTGATGTCCGCCAATGGTCGCTCCGAAGCTCTGATCGAAGCCGAGCGCGCCACCGCCGCCGACCAGGGCCGCATCCAACGCGAGCGTTTCCTGACACCGGGATCGGGCTATCAGCCGGGCAATGCCCGGATGTTCGGCAACGGCAGCAACTGACCGGACAGGAGGGGCGCGACATGGACGGCAAGATGCTGGCCCGGCTTGGCGCAATCATATTCGTGGCCATCGCCATCACCGCGACGGTGATCGAAATGACACGCGAGGACGAACCAGCACAGCCCCGTTCGGCGCCGGCGCTTCAGGCGCCTGCCGATCCGCTGCACCAGAGCCTGCGCCACTGCCAGCAGTTAGGCGAGGCCGCCGTGAACGACCCCGGCTGCCTCGCCACCTGGGCCGAGAACCGCGACCGGTTCCTCGGCCGGACGCCGGTGCCCGCCGCTCCGCATCAGAACGGGGGACAGTGAACCATGGGCGGCACCGGCGTCATCGACAACTTTCTGGGTGTTTTCACCAGTTATATCGACAGCGGCTTTGGCCTGCTCGGTGGCGAGGTCGCCTTCATTGCCACCACGCTGATCGTCATCGACGTAACGCTGGCGGCATTGTTCTGGTCCTGGGGTGCCGACGACGACATCATCGCCCGGCTGGTCAAGAAAACGCTGTTCATTGGCGTCTTCGCCTATCTGATCGGCAACTGGAACAATCTCGCCCAGATCATCTTCGACAGCTTCGCCGGTCTTGGCCTGAAAGGTTCGGGCACCAGCTTTTCCGCCGCCGATCTGCTGCGGCCCGGCAAGGTGGCGCAGACCGGCCTCGATGCCGGTCGCCCGCTGCTCGAATCCATCTCGGACATGATGGGTTATTGGTCGTTCTTCGAGAACTTCATCCAGATCGCCTGTCTCATGTTCGCCTGGGCGCTGGTGCTGCTGGCCTTCTTCATTCTCGCCGTGCAGCTCTTCGTCACGCTGATCGAGTTCAAGCTGACCACGCTGGCGGGCTTTGTCCTCATTCCCTTCGGCCTCTTCGGCAAGACCGCCTTCATGGCTGAGCGCGTGCTCGGCAATGTCGTCTCTTCCGGCATCAAGGTGCTGGTGCTCGCCGTCATCATCGGCATCGGCTCGACATTGTTCTCGCAGTTTACGGCCGGTTTCGGCGGCGTGACGCCGACCATCGACGACGCAATGGCGATCGTGCTGGCCGCACTTTCCCTTCTCGGCCTCGGCATCTTCGGTCCCGGCATCGCTTCCGGTCTGGTTTCTGGCGGCCCGCAGCTTGGCGCAGGTGCAGCAGTTGGAACCGGCCTTGCCGCTGGCGGCATGATGCTTGCCGGCGGCGCTGCCGCAGGCATGGCCGCGAAGGGAGGGGCAGCGGCGCTGTCGGGTGGAGCTGCTGCCGTCCGTGGCGGTGCTGCTGCGGCAGGGGCGGCGAGCGCCGCCTATAGTGTCGGATCGCTCGGCCAGTCAGGGGCTGCCGGTGTTGCCTCCGGCCTCGGCGGCGTTGCCCGCGCGGCAGGCTCCGCCGCCGCATCGCCCCTGAAACGAGCGGCCTCGAAAGCAGCGGAAAGCGTCAAATCCAGCTTCTCCGATGGCGCGCGCGGCGGGCTCGGCGTCACGGGTGGATCGTCCTCGCTGGGAACCATTGGCGGTGCGAGCGTGGCCGGTGCCGCACCCGCCTCCGCACCGGCGGGCGGACCGCCTGCATGGGCGCAGCAGATGCACCGCCGCCAGGCGCTCAATCACGGCACGACCATGGCCGCCCATGCCGTCCGCTCCGGTGACAGCCACGGCGGCGGCTCTTCCGTCAACATTTCCGAAAGTGACCGCTCATGAACATCTTCAGACGTCCAGCGACCCATTACGGCAAATCGCCCGAACCCGAGACGCCTTACCAGAAAGCCGCACAAGTCTGGGACGAGCGCATCGGCTCGGCTCGCGTGCAGGCCAAGAACTGGCGCTATATGGCCTTCGGCTCGCTGATCCTCTCGGCGGGCTTCGCTGCCGCGCTCGTTCTGCAATCGGCGCGAGGGACCGTCGTGCCCTGGGTGGTGCAGGTCGATAATCTCGGCCAAGCCCAGACCGTCGCCGCAGCCACCGCCGATTACCGTCCGACCGATCCGCAGATCGCATTCCATCTTGGCCGTTTCATCGAGCAGACGCGCTCGATCCCGGCGGATGCCATCATCGTGCGCCAGAACTGGCTGCGCGCCTATGAGTTCGCCACTGATAGGGGAGCGGCCGCGCTCAACGACTATGCCCGCGCCAATGATCCGTTCACCCGTGTCGGCCGCCAGCAGATCGCAGTCGAGGTTTCCAGCGTCATACGCGCCTCGAACGACAGCTTCCGCGTCGCCTGGACCGAGCGTCACTATGAGAACGGGCAGCTTTCCACGACCGAGCGCTGGACCGCGATCCTGACCATCGTGATCCAGACGCCGCGCGATGCCGAGCGTCTGCGCGCCAATCCGCTCGGCATCTACGTCAATGCAATTTCATGGTCGCGGGAGATGAGCCAATGACCATCGCGTCTTCCCGCAATTCCGCCTTGCCGGTTTTCCGTAAACCCGCCTTTGCAGCTTTGTTGCTTTCGGTCACCATGCTGGCAGGCTGCGCCACCAACAAGACGCCGCAGTTCAGCTATGATGCCGATGTGCCAGCGTTGCCCGTCGTGCCGACCGCTGTCACCGATGACCGGCCTCGGCCGCTTCACACGCCGCCGGCCTGGGCGGTCGCACGCGGCGGAACCGCTGCCGGAACACCGGCAGGCAGGGTTGAGAACGCCAATGCCGCCGCCCGCGTCGAGCCGCGCCGCGAGGGTTACTATAATGCCATCCAGATATATCCCTGGTCGGAAGGCGCGCTCTATCAGGTCTATGCCGCACCGGGCCAGATCACCAATATTGCGCTGGAGCCGGGCGAAAGCCTGACCGGCGCGGGACCGATCGCGGCAGGAGACACCGCCCGCTGGATCATTGGCGATACCGAGAGCGGGAGCGGTACGTCGCGCCGGGTCCATATTCTCGTCAAACCATCCCGATCCGACATCTCAACCAATCTCGTGGTGACGACCGATCGGCGCACCTATATGATCGAGCTGCGCGCCCGCGAGGCGCTCTATATGCCGTCCGTATCTTGGTCTTATCCGGCGCTGCCTGCCGGTCAGCGCCAGACGGTTCCCGCAGCACCCATCATCCCGGTCGAGGCGGCACGCAACTATCGTTACGGCCTGACCGGAGATACGCCGCCATGGCGGCCGATTTCCGTCTTCGACGATGGCCGCCGTGTCTATGTCGTTTTCCCGCGCGGCATCGTGCAGGGAGAGATGCCGCCGATCTTCGTCATCGGTTCCGACGGCGAGACCCAGGTCGTCAACTCCCGCATTCACCAGAACATCCTGATTGTGGATCGCCTGTTCGGCGCGGCTGAGCTGCGTCTTGGCAGCGGCAAGCAGCAGCAGACGGTCAGGATCGTTCGCATCGAGCAAAGGCAAGCTGCCCAGCCCGCTAAAACCGGGGAGCAACCGTCATGAGTGAGGAGGCTACCATCAACCCAACGCCGATGCGTCTGCGCGCCGAGCCGCCGCGCGTCACCCGCCTGTCGCGCAAGATGCTGGCCGGCGTTGGAGCTGTCGCGCTCCTCGGCATTGGCGGCGCATTGATCTATGCGCTCCAGACCCGCGATATGAGCGGAAATGACGAGGAACTCTATTCGACCGAGAACCGCGCCACGGCAGATGGACTGGCGGGTCTGCCGAAGGATTATACCGGGCCGGTCCTGGGACCGGCATTGCCGGGCGATCTCGGTGGCCCGATTCTGGATGCCCAGAACCGGGGTCAGCCCGTCACGCCGCCCGCCATGGCGACGCCTGCCCGGGATCCTGCCGAAGAGCGCCGGCTTGCCGAAGAAGAAGCTGCGCGTCTCAGTACAGTGTTCTTCCAGTCCGGGCCAAGAGTGGCGACGACAGCTGGCTCGACGATGCCGGGGCTTGTGGGGCCGGACTTTGGTGCCCAACCTGAAACGCAGGACCGGCACACAGCTTTCCTGAATGGGCCGGTGGATCGGCAGACCGTTGCCATGGACCGGATCATGGCGCCAGTCTCGCCCTATATCCTGCAGGCCGGGGCCGTGATTCCGGCCGCGATGATTACCGGCATCCGCTCTGATCTGCCGGGGCAGATCACCGCGCAGGTGACGGAGAATGTCTATGACAGTCCGACCGGCAGTCTGCTGCTGATCCCGCAAGGAACCCGCATCATCGGCCAGTATGATGCGGGCGTGCAATTCGGTCAGCGCCGCGTGCTGCTGGTCTGGAACCGCCTGATACTGCCCAATGGCCGCTCGATCGTGTTGGAGCGCCAGCCCGGCGCGGACGCTTCCGGCTATGCCGGGCTGGAAGATGGCGTTGATTACCACTGGTGGGATCTGATGAAGGCTGCGGGGCTGTCCACGTTGCTCGGTATCGGTACGGAACTGGCGACCGACGACGAGGATCGGCTGATCCGCGCCATCCGAGATGGGGCGCAGGACACCATCAATCAGGCCGGACAACAGATCGTCCAGCGCCAGTTGCAGGTCGCGCCGACTCTCACCATCCGGCCGGGCTACCCGGTCAGGGTCATCGTTACCCGCGATCTCGTACTTGAACCTTACAGGAACTGACCATGACGAAGCTGAAACTCGGCCCCCTCATCGAAGACAAGCCCGTGAAGGTGACGGTGGAACTGCCAGGGCCGCTGCACCGCGATCTTGCTGCTTATGCCGAAGTGCTGGCTCGCGAGACCGGCCAGCCCGCTGCCGATCCTGTCAGGCTGATTGTGCCGATGTTGGAACGGTTCATCGCCACGGATCGGGGCTTTGCCAGCGCCCGAAGATCTTGCTCATGAGGTGCCGTGCGGTTCACGGCGCGTCGCGGCGATGATTTCCATCAACGTATCGACGGCCTTTCGTGTCGCATCCCATTTGGCGGTCTGATCCATTTCCCGGTTCTGAAGGGTGAGGCTCACCGCGCCGTGTACCGTTGACCAGAACATGAAGCTGTAACGGCTCAGATCCATGGCGGGCAAAAAGCCTTGGTCCTGAGAGCAGCGAAGTCCCGCCAGCAATAGATTTAGTATCTGTCTTCCAGCTTCGCCCGACCATGGATCATCGCTGACTCCGAGCCGTGGCGGCGGTGTGAACATCAGTCGGTACAGCGTGGGGTTTTCGAGGGCAAAGCGGACATAGGCATAGCTGCCATCACGCAAATAGCCGAATGGATTGCCGCGCATCTGCTGGAAGACCGCCAGCTTTTCCCTGTAGAGCTGGTTGAAACCTTCGTCCCGAACGGCGCGCAACAAGGCGCTTTTGTTACGGAAATGGCCGTAAAGCGCTGGCGCTGTGCAACCGATGGTGTGCGCGACCGCAGTCAGCGGTACGTCGAGGTCGCCACGTTCTGACAGCAGCCGGATCGTTTCGTCGATCGCGCGACGAGCAATATCAAGTTCTTGCTCTTTCCGGGGACGGGCCATTCGGATGCCTGTTGCAACTTGTCGTGAAAACTAAACGACATTTACTTTTTTCGTTGACGGGCCGGAAGTCAAGAAGCAGCATTCAGTAACTGAACGTCGTTTAGTTTGAGGATGTGCGGAGAGCCGATGAACGCACACAGATCGATTTTCGCGTTGATGATGGCGGGGTGCCCGTCAGAAACCGAACGCTGTTTCGGATGATGCACCATGGCTGTGATCGGGAACAATCAGACCTCGCCTGATGATAGCCTCACAAAGGTCGTTGAGGGGAAACCCGGCACATCTGCGGTCCGGCTGAACCAGTTGCGATATTTTGTGGCCGCCGTCGATTATGGGAGTTTTCGCAAGGCTGCTGCCGCGCTTTCTGTGCAGGAATCCTCCATCAGCCGACGAATCCGTGATCTCGAAGATGAACTCGGGGCGTCGCTTTTCATGCGTCATGCTGGCGGGGTGCGGTTGACCGTTGCCGGGCGGGAATTCCTGCGCAACGCTCGCCATGCTCTTCGCCAGATCGACATTGGGGTGACCAAGGTGGCGGCGGTTGGCCGGGCGGAGCAAGGGCTGATCAAGGTCGGGATATTTTCGTCCCTTGCGTCAGGATTTCTGTTCGATCTGTTGCGTGCCTTCAGCACGCGCCACCCGAACGTGCAGGTCGACCTTATTGACGGCAATCCGCCCGAGCACATCGCGGCTGTCCGGAAACTTTGTCTGGACGTCGCATTCATCACGGGAACCGCGGCATGGGATGGCTGTGAGGCGGAGCATTTATGGTGCGAGAAGGTTTTCGTGGTGCTGCCCGATAACCACCCTTTGACGGGCAAACCGGAACTTGGATGGGGCGATTTGGTCTCCGAGCGGTTCATTGTGAGTGACGTTGCGCCGGGTCAGGAGATCCACGACTATTTGGTTGCTCACCTTGCCGGTCTCGGCCGCCACCTCGATATTCAGTCTCATCAGGTCGGCCGCGACAATATCCTATCGCTGGTCGCTCTCGGTCGCGGCCTCACTCTGACGAGCGAAGCAACGACCGTCGCCCAGTTTCCAGGGATCACCTACCGGGAACTTGCGGATGAGGTGCTGCCGTTCAGCATGGTCTGGTCCGCGCAAAACGACAATCCGGCGTCTCGGCGGTTGTTGAGCCTGGCACGATCGCTGACAGGGCTGGCCCGGCGAAAATAGGGTTTGACGGCACTGTACGATCACGCCGTAGCATTGGCTGCAATCGACATCGACGGTGCCGGTATCGAAGATGTCGTGGCGCTGCCCACGTCCAGGCTGACTGACTTCGATAGCGCTTTTGCCTCGCCGTGTTTGTGTACGGTGACACGGTGCGCATCCGGCCTTCCTCGGGCTTGACAGTTTGAGGCTTGTTAGAATAGAAAGTATACGGACATCGAAAGGTGTCCCATATACTTTTTATCCTTTTAAGTGCGGCGGGACGAGCAATGCTGAAATGGGGTGTCGAGAGGCGGTTGGAGTTCATCGAATTCCGCCTGTTCTGGGAGGGGGGTGTCAATCGCTCTGACCTGATCGATACGTTTGGCGTCTCCGTTCCGCAGGCGTCAAAGGACTTGACCCATTATCAGGAGCGTGCGCCGCAGAATGCGGTCTATGACAAAAGCGCTCGCCGCTACGTAGCCGGCCCGGAATTTCAGCCGGTGTTTCTAGACCCGGACCCGGACGCCTATCTCATGCGGCTCCGATCGATGGCGGAAGGTTTCGCCGACGCGGGGGCGAACTGGCTCGCTGCCCCGCCTGACATGGATATCGCTCTGACTTTGCGCCGTAAGGTCGATACCGAAGTTCTGCGTTCAGTTCTGGCGGCGGTGCGGGAGGAAAGGTCGCTGGACCTTCATTACCAATCCATGAACCGCGATCGGCCCGATCCGGCATGGCGGCGGATTACCCCGCATGCCTTCGGCTTTGATGGTCTGCGCTGGCATGTGCGGGCCTGGTGCCATGAGACGGAGCGCTTCAAGGATTTCCTGCTCTCGCGTGTCCTTGGATTCGGCGAGTTCGGCGAGCCAGGTGCTGCTGCGGCACAGGACCGGCTGTGGCAGGAAACCTACGATATCACCCTTGTGCCGCATCCTGATCTGTCGGTCGGTCAGCAGGCGGTGGTCGCAAAGGATTACAACATGACGGACGGGCGCGCTGTGCTGACAGTTCGCTACGCCATGCTGTTCTATGTGCTCAAGCGGCTAGGACTCCTTGATGGGGCTAGGCTGCGTGATCCCCGGACCCAGCATATCGTTGCCGCTGACGAAGACGAGGTTGCCGCCGCCCTTGAGCGTGCGCAGCATGAATTCGATGAGGCTGACACAGCAAGCGGGGCGGTACCTAAATGATGGTGGCCGCAGCGAAATATCGGATGTCCTTTGGCGTGGGCGGGCTGATGCTCAATGAGAGCATCGTGATTGCTCAAGCTTATCAACCCGGTGAGAACTGGGCATCTGCTCGTGAGCGTTTGCTGGCCCAGGGCGCGTCATCCTTACCCAAACTGGCCTCGCAAACCCGCGCATCGCCCGGGCCACGCGCTGCACTTCCGGCACAAGATCGCGCATCCGCTCGGGCGACATGTATTCCAGCGTCGAGGAAACCGAGATCGCGGCGATGATCCGCCCGGTGGCATCACGGATCGGGGCGGCCACGCAACGGATCGAGGGCTCGTCCTCGCCCAGATCATAGGAATAGCCGCCGAGGCGATATTTCGCCATCAGCGCCAGCCAGTCAGCTTCCGTCATGTCGCCGGGCAGCAGATGATGATCGCGCTGATAGAGCCGCGACAATGTCGCCTGGGATTCATCGAGCATCAGCGCCTTGCCGACGCCGGTGGAGTTGACAGGCTTGCGTCCGCCGATCCGCGAACTGATCTCGACCGGGCGGGTCCCGCGCAGCTTGTCGAGATAGGCGACTTCCCAGCCGTCGAGCTGCGCCAGATGCACCGTGTCGCGCGTCTCGCGCGACAGATCCTCGAGCCAGTGACGTGCGACGCGCACCAGATCGGTCTGGGAATAGGCGGCGAAGCCGAGTTCGATCAGCCGCGGGCCGAGGGCGAACTCGCGCGGGTTCTCGGCCTTGAGATAGCGTTGCTCCAGCAGCACCGACACGATTCGATGCACCGTGCTGTAGGTGAGCCCCGTCATCGATGCTATTTCTGCGATGGTGCGTGGTTGGTCGGCCGCCGCATCAAGAATCTCGAGCCCACGCACTAAGGTCTGGCTGCGTGGAGCGCGCGCATCCTTTTCGTCAATGCCTATGTCAACCGTCTCTACCATTTGAATCTGCCCTCCAGACTGTCTCCTGTTTAACCGCCGACGGACAATGGTGCTAGGGGAACGAATGGCCGGAGGCGGCCCGCATGAGCCACCTTTTCTGGCTTCGCATCGGTTGGTGCGTGCATTGCCACGGCCGAGCGCGAACAGGCGATTATCGCCGCCGTCAACACCCTCAAGCACAACTCGGATCAGTGCCGAAGCGCAATCACTTTCACGCAGGCTTGCACACGCCCGACCGCGTCGACCCTATGGCGAGCGGTGTTGCAAGGACAATGCGCAAGCGCGATCCGCGCGGTCTTCGGGTCACTCACGAGCCCGTGCCTCTGCTGATGCGACTAATGGGCAGGGTCTCCGAGCCTCCCCTTGTAGCCAACCATCGTGCTGGACTATCCGGCAACATATCCTGCGGTCCACACCGTAGGTGGATGTTATGTCGATTCCCCGGACCGATAGACCTCGGTAGCCTGAAGCCATCGCACGTTCTTGTTTCGGGCTTGCGTTCAATATGACATCCGTGACGCCTGCAGCGCTGGCGGCGGCGTGTTCAAAGGCTCCGGCGATGCGCTCCACATTTAGCCCGCCAATGGCAGCGAGGGGCAGTGAGCCAATGCGAGCCCTCCAGACGCTGAGGCGCGCAAGGCCCTGCGGTGCCCAGGACATAACCTTGAGCCGGGTTGGATAGATCGGACCGAGCGCGACATAATCCGGACGGGCCGCTAGCCTCAAATCTATCTTTTGAGGCTCTGCTGCAGGGCCTTCTACTTACCGCCAATCGCCGCGCCACCGACGGCGCTCGCGATATTGCGCAGAATGTCCCTGAACCGCCCCGGGTTTGCCGGAGGCTGATTGTCATTAGTTACGCGGCCATGTC
>NZ_CFHTCS010000018.1:0-27330 GCF_984369615.1 Martelella sp.
GAACCTCGTCTATGGCAGGGCCTATGATTTTCTCGAGCGCGGACTGGCGCACAGCTACCGGCTTCTGCTTGCCGTCTCGGCCCTGCCGGCGGATGCCGAAGACAACAGCCGAGAAGAGCTCGCCGACATCTGCCGTGAAATGGCCGAGGCCGTTCTCCAGAAGAAGGACCTGCCGGATTTCAGCGCGGACCGGTTTGAAGCCACCCCCGTCTTTGCCGACATCGCGCGCGCGCTGGACGATCTCAGCCATATGGCGCCTCTGGAAAAGGGAGCGCCGGTCGACGATCCGGCGGTCTCGCCCGACATCTTCTCCAACCCCGTCCACCTGCAGTTCGCGCTGAAGACGACGCTGGCCGCCGTCACCTGTTTCTTCATCTACACCGCCATCGACTGGCAGGGCATTCATACGGCGATGATCACCTGTTACGTCGCGGCCCTCGGCACCACGGGAGACACGGTGCACAAGCTGGTGCTGCGCATCACTGGCTGCCTGATCGGCGCGTTTTTCGGTCTCGTCGCGATCCTCTTCGTCATTCCGCAGCTTGAATCCGTTGGCGGGCTTGCCTTTCTGGTTTTTGCCGTCGTCTCGCTCGCCGCCTGGGTTTCGACCGGCAACGAGCGGATTTCCTATGGCGGCGTGCAGATCGCGCTCGCCTTTTTGCTGACCGTGCTGCAGGGTTTCGGGCCGAGCACCGATCTCAGCGCGGCGGGCGACCGCATCATCGGCATTCTGCTCGGCAATGCCGTCGTCTATGTGATCTTCACCAATATCTGGCCGGTCAGCGTCGGCGACGAGGTGAGACGCCGCGTCGACCTCGCGACAGCAAAGCTGAAGGCGCTCGCCGGCCTTGACTTTGCAACCCGCAGCTCCTCGACCGCGCTGGTCGCCTCGGTCCAGAACGATCTCGGCGTGATCCGCAACGCTGTCGAGATGGCCTCCTACGAACCGCGCCACATGCGCCCGTCGCTTGAGGCGCGCGGCGACTATGCCGCGAGGGCGCGGGCGCTGAATGACCTTTCGCTTGCCCTTTATTTCCGGCCCGATCCGCCGCCCGTTCCCGAACCGGACCCGATCACAAGCCCCGCCGAACCGGCGGACTTTTCGAACACCGCCCAACCGGGAGAAACGACGTGACGCGAAACCTCCTTTCCGGCATGACCGGGATCATGGCCGTGATCACCCTCGCCGCTCTTGGCGGCTGTGCAGCCGATTCCCTGTCGCTCGCCCCGCCCTCGCCGGAGCGGCCCTGGCAGCCGGCGGCGGAAAACACCAATGCGGATGACCTGAAGACCGCGGCCGAAGGCGGCACGGAACTGGCGCTCTCGAAGCCTGTCGTCGACACGCAGAAAACCTATACGCTGCCGGAACTGATCGACCTTGCCCAACGCACCAATCCGGGCACGCGCGCGGCCTGGGAGGAGGCCCGCCAGGCGGCGCTCGCCGTCGGCATGGCGGAGGCCACCTACCTGCCGGTGATCACCGCCAATGTGATTGCCGGCACCAACCGGAACGCGGCCGAACTGCCGATCCCGATCGGCGGCTCGGCCTATTTCGACAGCAATATCCAGGGCGTGGTGCCGTTCATGGCGCTGCAATGGCTGGCGCTTGATTTCGGCGGCCGCAGCGCCGTCGTGGAGGCGGCAAAGCAGATGTCCCTGGCGTCGAACTACCAGTTCAACGCCATGCACCAGAAGCTGGTCTTCGCCGTCACCGGCGCCTATCACGACTACAACGCCGCGCGCGCCCATCGGCGGGCGGCAAGCCAGGCGCTTGCAAACAGCCGCACGGTTTTCGATGCCGTGCGGGCCCGGCGCGAACGCGGCCTTGCCACCTCCGTCGACGAGGCCCAGGCCGAGCAGATCGTCGCCCAGGCGGAACTGGGGCTTGTGCAGGCAAAGGGCGGCGAGCAGGACAGCTACCAGGCGCTTCTCGGCGCGCTCGGCATCTCGCCGATGTCGAAGCTCACCGTTCAGGACACCGCCGGACGCGGCCTGCCGTCTTCTTCCCGCGCGCCGGTCGACACCATGATCGAGATTGCACTTTCCAACCGGCCCGACATTCTGGCGGGCTATGCGACGCTCGAGGCAAGCCGCGAGGGCGTGAAAAAGGCGAAATCCGACTTCATGCCGAAAATCGGCGTGTTCGGCACGCTCTCATCATACGAGACCGGCGTGACGGCGGGCGGCCTGCCGACCATCGACAATAACGGGCTCAACGGCAACATCATGATCGGCGCCACCATCCCGCTCTATGATGCCGGCATGCGCGACGCCAATCTGAAACAGGCCGAAAGCCGGGTCGAGGCCGCAAAGCGCAATTTCGAGCAGTTGAAGGACGCCGCCGCCCGCGAGATCGTGGTCGCCTCGAATGCGCTGACGACGGCGCTTCAGGCCAATGTCTCATCTGTCAAGCTCCGCCAGGCCGCCTATAAGACCTATGATTCGGCGCTTGAGGCCTATCGGAACGGCGTCGGCACCGTCTCGGCGCTGGCAACTGCCCAGACCGGCCTGCTCGAGGCGCGGCTTGCCGAAAGCGATGCGCGCGAGGCCGCCTTCACCGCCGCCGCCAATCTTGCCTTCGTGCTCGGCACCTCGACATCGGCCGCCGTTCCCCGCTAAGAGTTTCGCTGCAATCATCGCGACGCCGCTCGGCGTTTCGTTTTCAGGAGAGAGCATGCACAGTCCGCGTTCGATACCAAGATGGAGCGTGCTGCTGCCGTTTCTGGCGGCGGTCGTCGTTGCGCTCGAGATCGTCGGCCTGCTTCATGACACATCGGTGGTCTTCCTGGTGCCAGCGGTCCTGCTGCTCGGCGGCTCGGTCTTCGCCTCGGTGCTGCATGCCGAAATTCTCGGTGCCAAGGTGGGAGAGCCGATGGGCTCGATCATTCTTGCCGGCTGCGTGACGCTGATCGAGGTGGCGCTGATCGTCTCGATCATGCTGTCGGGCGCAGAAGGCACCGATGCCGTGGCGCGCGACACGGTGTTTTCCGCCGTGATGATCGTGCTGAACGGCATTATCGGGCTCTGTCTCGTGGCCGGCGGGCGAATCTACCACGAACAGAGCTTCAAGCTTGCCGCCGCCACCGCCGCCCTCGCCGTGCTCGGCACACTGTCGACGCTTGCCTTCGTGCTGCCGAACTTTGCGATCTCGGGCCCGGCGCGGCAATATTCCTGGGCCCAGCTTCTCGTCGTCAGTATCTGCTGCCTGGTGCTTTACGGCGTGTTCCTGTTCGTCCAGACGGTGCGCCACCGCAACTATTTCACCGAGGAGACGGATGACGAGGAGGGCGACTTCTTTCCGGACCACCATGCGCCGTCAAGGCGGATGACGGCGACAAGCGCGGTGATGCTGCCCTTTTCTCTGCTGATGGTCATCCTGCTGGCCGAAATGCTGTCTGCGCCGCTTGACCGGGGCATAGCGGCGGCCGGCCTGCCGCAGACGCTTGTCGGCGTGATGATCGCGGCGCTGGTGCTGTTGCCGGAGGGCATTTCATCGGTGCAGGCGGCGTTCAAGAACAGGATCCAGCAGAGCATCAACCTCGTGCTCGGCTCGGCGCTTGCCAGTATCGGCCTGTCGATCCCGATCGTGGCGCTGATCTCGATCGCGCTCGGCCGCCAGATGACGCTCGGGCTCGAACCGGAGCAGATGGTGATGCTCATTCTGACGCTGTTCGTCAGCACGATCACGCTTGGAACGGGCCGCACCACCGTGCTGCAGGGCGCGGTCCATCTGGTGATCTTCGCCGTCTTCGTGCTCCTGACGCTGGTGCCCTGACGCCGGTCAGCGCGCGGCCCGGATCACGGTTTCGCCATCGGCCGTCAGGAGAAGGTCGCCGTTTTCGGCGATATTGAAACCATCGACCGCGTCGATCGCCCGGAAGAAGTCCATTTCCAGCGCCATCAAGGGCTCCTCGCACGCCATGTTGGTGGCCGCCAGCGGGCCAATCTCAAGACCGCCCTCGCCGCCAAGCTTCACCGCGCCCATAAAGCGGTTGCAGCCGGCGGAACCTGAAATCCGGCCGTCGGCGCTGACCGAAATCGTCACCTCGCCGCTGTCGCCGACGCTCTCCGGGCCAATCTCCGAAACGGTCCATTCCGGCCCGGCAAGAAGCGACATCGTGTCGCCGCCGCAGCCTTTGAGAACGCCCGTTGCCGTTTCCAGCTCGACCGCCTGCGGGAAAAGCCGTCCGCTCATGTCGTCGCGGCAGAGCCGGTCGCGGACGGCGAAGGACAGGCCGAAGGCAGCGAAGTCGTAATGATAGGCGCCTTCCGAGATTTCCGCTTCGGGAATGCGCAGATCGAGCCGGTCGTCTCCGTAGTTGAGATCGAGGCGGAAACGCCCATTCGCCATAACCGCGCGCCAGCCGGGCTCGTTGCCCTGCGCCGTCCAGCTGTTGTCATCCTCAACCATCTCGCACTCTGGCAGGGTCACGCCGTCAAGCGTCAGCGTCGCCTTGTCGCCCTTGCCCCAGAACTCGTTCCGACCGTCCTCGCTCGCAAACCGCGCGCCATCGGCCGAGATCGCCTGGGGAAGCTCGAAAATCCTCTCATCCGTCTCGATAACGGCCAGATTGTCGCGGAATCCGATGGTGAAGCGGTCATCGCCACAAGCCCAGGTGGACTGGAAACCGGAGGGCGTGAAGCCCGAGAGCCAGATGGTGCCGATATCGACATCCGCCGTTCCCGCTGCAACCTCCACCGGATCGCTGACGAAGCGAAGCGCGTCATCGATCATGATCGCGGCCGTGAGGTCGCCCTTGAACCCGCCGGGAACGGAAAACGAAAACGGCAACGGCACCTGCCGCCCATCCGCCGCTTCGCTCATGCCGCCAAGCTCGTTGCCCTGAAAGCCCGTCAGGAAGACGATCAGTTCGGCGTCATCCGGCAATGCCATGCGTTCACGGTAGGTAGCCTCGCCTGAGACCGTCCGCGTCTCCTGCGCAAGAGCAGACGATGATGCCAGAGCGGCAATGAGAGTGATCAGGGTTTTCGACATGGTGACCTCCGGTTTTCTGACAATTTTTGGCCCAAGCCTAACCGCGTCACGCAACAGGTCAATGTCGGCTGACCAAGATCAGCCGTCGCTTTCAAACATCGGCCCGCCCTTGTGGCGCGGAAAGCCATAGCCGTGGATTTCGACAAGGTCGATATCGGCAGGCTTTTCGGCGATGCCTTCGGCCAGGATCGCACGCCCCTCGTCCGCCATTGCCTTCACAAGCAGATCGGCGATCGCCTCGAGGCTCAGCCGGGAGGAGTTCGTGATCCGGGCTCTCAACAGGGCATGCACCGTGTCGGAAACGATCGGCGTCCGGCTTCCCGGCGCGTAGTCATACCAGCCGCCGCCGGCCTTCTGCCCCTTGCGTCCGGCGCGCACGAGAATATCGCCGAGCGTCTCCGGCACCTGCTTGCCCTCAGCCCGCGCGCCCTCGCGCTGCAGGAAGGCGATGTCGAGGCCGCCGAGATCCTGTGCCTCGAACGGGCCCATCCTGAAGCCGTAGTCGCGCATGGCCGCGTCGATATCGGCAATTGCGACACCCTGTTCGACCAGGTCTTCGGCCGCCGCGCGATAGCGCTTCAAGATACGGTTTCCGATAAAGCCCTCGCAGATTCCGGCGCGCACCGGCATCTTGCCGAGCCTTTTGGCAAGCGCAAAACCTGTCGCAAGCACGGTCTCGGAGGTCTCCGGCACCGGCACGATTTCGAGCAGTTTCATCACATGGGCGGGCGAGAAGAAATGCAGGCCGATGACGCGACCGGGGTTCGGCAGGCCCTCCGCGATCAAACGCGGATCGAGATAGGATGTGTTGGTGGCCAGCACCGCATCGGGCCGGCAGACGGCGCCGAGCCGTTCAAAGACAGCGCGCTTGACCGAAATCTCCTCGAACACCGCCTCGATCACGAGATCGCAATCGCCGAGCGCCCTGTACTCCGTGGTGCCGCCCAGAGATGCCATCAGCTCGACGCGGCCCGCCTCGGTGAGCTTGCCGCGCTTGACGGAGCCCGCCAGGATGCCGTCAATCGTGCGGATGCCGCGCGCGACAGCCTCTTCGTCGCGCTCGATCAGGGTGACGGAGAGCCCGGCATTGAGCGCCGCGACCGCGATGCCCGCCCCCATCGTGCCGCCGCCGATGACGCCGACCGACGATACGTCCAGCGGCTCGATGCCTTTAAGGCTTTCAGGACGGGACGCGGCGCGCTCGGCAAAGAAGACGTGGCGGAGCGCTGCGGCTTCCTTCGAAGCGCGCAGTTCGAGAAAAACGTCGCGCTCATGTTTCATCGCCGCATCGAACGGGTTTTCGACGGCAAAGCGGATGGCGGCCAGCACCTCCAGCGGCGCGCGGTAGCCTGGCTTTGCCGCGTCCTTTTCGGCCGCTGCCCAGAAACCCTCCGCTGGCGCGGTGACCGGACGCTCCCGCGCCTTCGGCGGCAGCGGTTTCTCCATCGCCCGCTCGGCAAAGGCGACGGCCTCCCCGAGGAGATCACCCTCGGCGATCGCATCGATCAGCCCCGCCTCAAGCGCGGGTTTCGCCTTCATCGGACGACCCGAGACGGCAAGCTTGACCGCCGTCTCGACGCCCGCAAGGCGCGGCGTGCGCACCGTGCCGGAAGCGCCGGGGATGAGGCCCAGCGTGACTTCCGGCAGGCCGACGGAGGCCTTCGCGTCCGCGATCCGGAAACGGCAGCCAAGCGCTACTTCAAATCCGCCGCCGAGCGCGGACCCGTGAATGGCCGCCACCCAGGGTTTTTCCGCATCCTCTATTGCTGCCACCACGTCGGGCAGAAGCGGCTCCTGCGGCGGCAGGTTGAACTCGCGCACATCGGCCCCTGCAATGAAGGTGCGTCCGGCGCAGGCGAGCACCACGGCCTTCACAGCATCATCGGCATCAAGCGTTGCGACGGCTTCGACGAGCGCACCGCGCACCGAATTCGAGAGTGCGTTGACGGGCGGATTGTCGATGGTCACCACGGCGATTGCGCCGCGATGGTCGATCGTCACTACAGTCTTCATCTCAGATTCCAAGATAGGCCTCGCGCACCTGCGGGTCGGCGATCAGGGCTGCCGCCGCGCCTTCCATGGTGATGCGGCCGGTTTCCATCACATAGCCGCGATCGGCGATCTTCAGCGCCCCATAGGCATTCTGCTCGACGAGAAGCACGGTCACGTCGCGCGCCTTCAGGGCCTTCACCACGTCGAAGATCTGGGCAACCAGCAGCGGCGCGAGGCCCATGGAGGGTTCGTCCAGCAGCAGGCAGGCGGGTCGGCCCATCAGCGCGCGGGCGATCGCCAGCATCTGCTGCTGGCCGCCGGAAAGCCCGCCGGCCATCAGATTGCGCTTCTCCTTCAGGATCGGGAACATGGCGAAAGCGTCTTCCATGTCGCGCTCGACGCGCTCATCGGTATAGAGGAAGGCGCCGAGCCTCAGATTTTCCTCAACCGAAAGATTGGTGAATATCTGCCGGCCTTCCGGCGACTGGGCAAGGCCCTGCCTCAGCCGTTTGAAGGCGGGAACGGCGGTCATCACCTCGCCGCGAAAGATCATCTCGCCGTCGGTCACCGGCTGCAGGCCGGAGAGGCATTTCAAAAGCGTCGTCTTGCCTGCGCCATTGGCGCCGACCACGGTGACGATCTCGCCGGATTTCACCTCGAGATCGATGCCGTGCAGCACCTCGATGCGGCCATAGGCCGAGCGCAGGCCCTTAACCGTCAGCATCGGCGGCCTCCTCTTCGGTTCCAAGATAGGCGGCGATCACCGCCTTGTTGCGCGATACGGTTTCCGGATCGCCCTCGGCGATCTTCTCGCCGTGATCGAGCACCACGATATGGTTGGAGATCCGCATCACCATCTTCATGTCGTGCTCGACGAGAAGGATGGCGATGCCGGTTTTTGCGAGTTCGGCAATCAGCCGGTCGATCTCCTCCGTTTCCACCGCGTTGCAGCCAGCCGCCGGCTCGTCAAGCAGCAGGACGCGGGGGGAAACGGCAAGGGCGCGGGCGATTTCCAGCCGCTTGAGCGCGCCATAGGAAAGATTTCCTGCCTGGCGTTCGGCCGCCTTTTGCAGGCCGACACGCACAAGCAGTTCCTCAGCGCCTCTTTTGGCTTCCGCCGCCCGTTTCTTCGAGGCCGGAAGCGACAGGAGATCGGCAATGAGCGCGCCGCGCTCCTGCAGGTGAAACCCGGCGATGACATTTTCCAGAACCGTCATTTCCTGGAAGATCTGCAGGTTCTGGAAGGTGCGCGTCAGGCCGAGATTTGCCAGCCGGTCGGGCCGTTTTGCCGTAATGTCGCGCCCCTCCAGCATCACCTTGCCCTCGCCGGGCAGATAGACGCCAGAGATCATATTGAACAGCGTGGTCTTGCCCGCGCCGTTCGGCCCGATCACCGAGACGATCTCGCCGGCCTTTGCCGAAAAGCTGACATTGTTGACGGCGCGCAGGCCGCCGAAGGAAATGCCGAGGCACTGAACATCAAGAAGGCTCATTCGTCCCTCCCCTTCAGTTTGCTTGCGATCGAGGGCAGAAGCCCGCGCGGCAGGAAGATCATCACCGAAATCATGATGGCGCCGAGGACGAGCTGTTCATATTCGGCAAACACCGTCAGCACCTGCGGCAGGAGCGTGAGGATCGCAGCGCCCAGCATGGCCCCGAGAATGGAGCCGACGCCGCCGAGCACGGCCATGGAGACCATTTCGATCGAATGCATGAAGCCGGCGACGTCCGGCGTGATGAACCGGTTCTGCAGCGCCAGAAGCGAACCGGCGACCGAGGCATAGACGGCGGAAATGATGAAGGCCTGCAGCTTGACGCGGGCGACATCGATGCCGACCGTGCGGGCGGCGACTTCCGAACCGTGCAGCGCGCGCATGGCGCGGCCCGTCGGGCTCATTGCCAGATTGAGCGCGATCCAGACTCCGATGACGAGCACGATGCCTGAAACGCCATACCAGAACTCGCCGCCCGACAGGCGCCAACCCATGTCGCGCAGAAAATCGCGCAGGCCAAGCTCCGGCACGGCCATGCCGTCCGGTCCGCCCGTCAACTGCCGCTCATTGGTGAGTACCAGTGACACGAGAATGCCGAAGCCGAGCGTCGCCACGGCCAGATAATAGCCTTTGAGCTTGAGGATCGGCCGACCGATAAGGGCAGCCACTCCGCCTGAAATGACCGCGCCGAGAAGGGCGGCGAGGGCCGGATGCAGGCCCAGATATTCCGGCGCGAGCGCACATGAATAAGCACCGATGCCGGCAAAGCCCGCATGGCCGAGCGAGATCTGCCCGGCATAGCCGATCAGGATGACGAGGCCGATCACCGAAAGCGCGTTGACGAAGATCAGCGCACCGACGCGGTAGTAATAGCCCGACGGAAAGAAGAAGGGCAGGACGGCGACGAGGGCCGCGACGATCGCGATCTGGATCCATTTCGAATGTGCTGACATCGCCTCAGACCCTTTCCGTCGACTTCGCGCCGAACAGGCCCTGGGGCATGGCGAACAAAACGGCAAGGATGACGACGAAGGCGACCGCTTCCTTGTATTGCGAGGAGAGATACCCAGCCGTCAACGCCTCCATCAGGCCGAGCGCAATGCCGCCGACGAGCGCGCCCTTGGGATTGCCCATGCCGCCGAGCATGGCGGCGGCAAAGCCCTTCAGCGCCAGCGCCACGCCGACATCATAGCTGACAAGCGTGATCGGCGTGATCAGCACGCCCGCAAGGGCGGCAATCGCGGCCGACAGCGAGAAGGACAGCGTCATAACCCAGTTTGTGTTGATGCCGACAAGCTGGGCGGCGAGCCGGTTGTTGGCGGCCGCCAGCACGGCCTTGCCGGTCAGCGTCTTGGTGAAGAAGGCCCAGAGGCCGACGAAGACAAAGACGGCGCCGCCGATCACCCACAGGCTCTGCGGCAGGATGGTCGCGCCGAGAATGTGAATCGGATCGTCGCCGGAAAAGGCGGGAAAGCGATGAAGCTGCTTATCGAAGACAAGCTGCGCGACGCCGCGGATGAAGATCGAGGCGCCGATGGTGATGATCACCAGCGAGACCACCGGCGCGCCGCGCGCGGGCTCGATCGCAAGCTTGTTGAGCGCGACGCCGACGGCTGCGGTGATGACGATGGCGAGAAGGCCGGCGAGCGGCAGCGGCAGGCCGGCGGCATAGGTAAAGGCGGTGATCATGCCGCCCAGCATGACGAATTCGCCCTGCGCGAAATTCACCACGTCTGAGGCGTTGTAGATGATCGTGAAGCCGAGCGCGACGAGCGCGTAGACCGCGCCAACCGTAAAGCCCGACAGAATGAATTGCATCAAAGCGTCCATGGATGGATCCCGAACGGTGACAGCGAAGGAGCGGGCAGACACCACCCGCGGCGAGCGCCCCGCACCCGTCATAGGCGCGGGGCGTCTTTCAAATCGTCAGTCGATCGACGTCCAGCCGCCATTCTCGATTTCGAGCATGCGGAAGGCGGAAAGATCGAGACCGAGATGATTGTCCGGACCCATGGTGTAGACGCCGGTGGTGCCGACGAGGCCGTCGGTCGCCTCCAGCGCGTCACGGATGGCATCGGGATCTTCACCGCCCGCCTGGTTCATGGCGTTGACCATCAGCAGGAAGGCGTCATTGGCATAGCCGCCGAAGGTCGAGACGTTCTGGTTGTACTTTTCCTCGTAGGCGGTCTTGTATTCCATCACCACATCGCGCTGGATATCGTCTTCCGGCAGAATGTCGGCGATCAGAAGTGCTGTACCCGGCAGGCGCACGCCCTCCGACGCCTCCGGCCCGACCAGCTCGATAAAGCTGTCGGAGGCCACGCCGTGGCTCTGGTAGAGCGGCAGGTCGATGCCGAGCTGGCTGGCATTGCGGGTGACGATCGCCGGACCCTGGCCGAAGCCCGGGTTGAGGATCGCCTGAACGCCCTCGGTGTTCTTGATCTTGGTGAGCTGCGGCGTCATGTCGGCATCGCTCGGGCCGTAGATCTCATCGGCGAGGATTTCGATATCATAACCGCCGGCGACGTCCTTGCACTGCGCCTGCATCGACGCGCCGAAGCCGTCGGTGCCGGAGATCATGCCGATCCTGGTGATGCCGTTCTTCTGCATGTTGTCGAAGATCTTCTCGCAGGCCATGCGGTCGGTATGCGGCGTCTTGAAGACATAGTCCTTGACCGGGTCGATGATCTGGATCGCGCCGGCGAGCGAGATGAAGGGAATGCCTTCGTCCTCGGCAACCGAGAGGATCGACATGGAGGTGCCGGTGGTGGTGCCGCCGATGATGGCGACAACTTCGTCATCCTCGATCAGGCGGGTGGCGAAGGTGCGCGCCTTGTTGGGGTCGCCGCCATCATCATAAAGCGTCAGATCGATCTTCTCGCCATTGATGCCGCCCTTGGCGTTCAGTTCCTCGACCAGCATTTCGATGGTCTTGGCTTCCGGATCGCCGAGAAAGGCGGCAGGACCCGTGGCCGAAAGGCTGGCGCCGAGCCTGATCTCGGCGCTTGCGGCCGTTGCGAGACCGAGCGTGGCGAGCATCGCCAGTGCCGTTGTTGTCATCAATTTCATTGGATTCTCCTCCCTGATGTATCCAAAACGAGCTGTCAGGCCGCCTCTCAGGCGGCTCTGGGCCAGCGGATCATGACGCGCCGGAACCGCGGCGCGACAAAGGCCGTGTCGGTGAGGCTCGCATTGCCCGAAGGGTTTGCGCCCGTGACATGGTAGTCCGAGAAGGCCGCCGACTGATTGACATAGATATTGCCGGTGAGGTTCACCGAGAGATTGACGCCGGCCTTCGAAAAGGCCGTTGCGGCCTCCTCGATCAGCGCGCCGTCCGTGGCATAAAGGGCCGCCGTGATCGCGCCCTTTTCGGCTGCGATGGCCGAAGCCCTGGCGATGGCGTCATGCGCATCTTTGCAGGCGATGAAGAAGGACACCGGGCCGAAGCATTCGTCACGCTCAAGGCCGCCTTCACGGTCATCGGCCACAACAAGAAGCGGCGTCGCCGAGGCGCCAAGCCCGGTCTCGCGGCTTTCGCGCACGACGCGGCCGGCATGGCGGGCCTTCGCGACGCGCTCGAAGGTCGCGGCATTGGCGATCGCGCCGCAGACCGAGGATGCCTGCGCGCCGTCTTCAAGCAGCCTGTCGATGGCAGCGACGATGCCGCCGACGACCTCATCGAAGCTCTTGTGGCCCTCATCCGTCTCGATCCCGTCCTTCGGCAGATAGAGATTCTGCGGCGAGGTGCACATCTGGCCGGAATAGAGCGACAGCGAAAAGGCGATGTTGTCGCACATGCCGGCAAAATCATCCGTGCCGGTGATGGTGATCGAGTTGACGCCGGTCTCCTCGGTAAAGACGAGAGCGCCGTCCGCATTCTTCCGCAGCCAAGCGGCAAAGACGGAGGAGCCGGTATAGTCGATGATCGAGAACGCCCGGGTTTCGACCAGCGCCTTGGTGATTTCCGCGCCCGGCTCGTCTGCGGCGAGCAGAACCACATCCGGCGAGAAGCCTTCTTCCGCCAGAACTTCACGCAAAACCTTGACGGTGAGCGCCAGCGGCAGGATCGCGCCCGGATGCGGCTTGACGATCACCGTGTTTCCGGTGGCAAGGCTGGCGAACAACCCCGGATAGCCGTTCCAGTTCGGAAACGTCTGGCAGCCGATCATCAGCGACAGGCCGCGCGGGACAATGCGCCAGCGCTTTTCCAGCGTGATCGGGTCGCGCTTGCCCTGCGGCTTTACCCAGGTGGCGGCGGTGGCGCTGCCGGTCATCTCCGCATAGGCCGCGGCAACGGCTTCCAGCCCGCGATCCTGCGCATGCGGGCCGCCGGCCTGAAAGGCCATGGGAAAGGCCTGTCCGGTGGTGTGCATGGTGGCGTGGCCGATGAGAAAGCTCATGGCGTTGAGCCGGGTGAGCGCTTCCAGAAGGATGCCGGCGCGGGTTTCCGGATCGGCGGACGCCCACGAATGCGATGCCTTCTCGCAGGCCGCGATCAGCGTTGCTGGATCGGCGGCAGGATAGGAAATGGCGAGCGTCTGGCCCCACGGCGCATTCTCGCGGCCGACGCGGCGGGTCTCGGGATGGCCCGGAATGTCGAAAGCATTGCCGACAAGCGCTTCGAAACCGGCAATGCCGTCGGCCTTGGCGGTCTCGCCATAGACCTTGCCCGACGGCACTTCCGGAAAGGGCGTCCAGAAGGCACGGGTCCTGAGCGCTTCCACCGCCCGCGCCAGCAGCGCGGAATGGCGATCGTATAGGTTCGTCATGTCTCCTCCCAAATTCTGGAGACTATTATTGACCGACCGGACGGTTTATGCAACAACAATTATCAGCCGCGCTTGAGGAGCGCGCGACGGGAGGCAAGAATGACCGATAATGAAAGCGTGCTCGTCACGTTGAAAGACGGCGTGTTGGGCGTAACGCTCAACCGTCCCGAAAAACTGAATTCCTTCAATGTCGATATGCATCTCGCCTTGCGGGCAGCGCTGCAGCGCGCCCATGACGAGGCGGACATTCGCGCCGTTCTTCTGACGGGCGCCGGCCGCGCCTTCTCCGCCGGCCAGGACCTCGGCGACCGCGATCCGCGCCAGATGACGGAGAAGCCGGATCTCGGCGAGACGCTCGAGACCTATTACAATCCGACGCTGCGCCTGATCCGTTCGCTGGAAAAACCCGTGATTTGTGCCGTCAACGGCGTGGCGGCAGGCGCGGGCGCAAACATCTCCTTTGCCTGCGATATCGTGTTCGCCGCGAAATCAGCGAAATTCATCCAGGCCTTTTCGAAGATCGGCCTCATTCCCGACGCCGGCGGCAGTTGGTCGCTGACGCGCGCGCTCGGCGAACCGCGCGCAAAGGCGCTGGCGATGACCGCCGAGCCGCTTATCGCCGAGAAGGCCGAAGACTGGGGCCTGATCTGGAAGTCCGTCGAAGACGAAAAGCTGATGGAAGAGGCAACGGCGCTTGCGGCAAAGCTTGCAAGTGGCCCGACGAAGGGTCTGGGACTGACCAAACGACTGATCCAGGCGGCCTCCGAACACGACCTTTCCGCCCATCTGAACATGGAGCGCGACTGCCAGCGCGAAGCGGGCCGCACGGATGATTATGCCGAAGGCGTGACCGCCTTTCTGGAAAAGCGCGCGCCGGTCTTCGAGGGAAAATGAACATGGAGGCAACGATCAACGCGATGAGCCCGCAGGAACTGGCCGAAGCCTGCGCCAGGGCGATGTGGAATGACGACAATGCCTCGCGGCACCTCGGCATGACGATCGAGCACATTGCCCCCGGCGAGGCGACGCTTTCCATGACGCTGACGGAGGCGATGACCAATGGCCACGGCAATGCCCATGGCGGCTATCTGTTCACGCTCGCCGACAGCGCCTTCGCCTTTGCCTGCAACACCTATAACCAGCTGACCGTCGCCCAGCACTGCTCGATGACCTACGTAGCACCCGGCGCGCTCGGCGACCGCCTGACCGCCACCGCGCGCGAGGTTTCGCGCAGAGGCCGATCCGGCATCTATGATATAAGCGTGACACGGGAGGACGGAGCGGTGATCGCCGAGTTCCGCGGCCATTCGCGCACCATCAACGGCACGCTGCTGAAAGCCTGAGCGCATACGTTTTCGAGGAGGAAGACATGAACGCCATCGACAATCTGAAGCCGTCCCGCGAGATTCTCGACCCGATCGAGGTGGCGAGCCGCGACGAAATCTCCGCCCTTCAGCAAAAGCGCATGGCCTGGTCGCTGAACCACGCCTATGAGAACTCGCCCTTCTACCGCAAGCGCTTCGATGACAGCGGCGTGCATCCGTCCGATTTCAGGACGCTTGCCGACCTCGCGAAGTTTCCCTTCACTGTGAAGACGGACCTGCGCGACACCTACCCCTTCGGCATGTTCGCCGTGCCGCGCGAGAAGCTTGCGCGCATCCACGCCTCCTCCGGCACCACCGGGCGCCCGACCGTTGTTGGCTACACGAGGAACGATATCGATGTCTGGGCCGATGTCATGGCTCGCTCGATCCGGGCGTCCGGCGGTCGCGCGGGCGATATCTGTCATGTAGCCTATGGCTACGGGCTTTTCACCGGCGGCCTTGGCGCGCATTACGGCGCCGAACGTCTCGGCTGCACCGTCGTGCCGATCTCCGGCGGCATGACCGAGCGTCAGGTCACCCTGATGAGCGACTTCAAGCCGCAGATCATCATGGTCACCCCCTCCTACATGCTGTCGATCCTCGACGAATTCCGCCGCCAGGGCATCGATCCGCGCGAAAGCTCGCTGAAGGTCGGCATTTTCGGCGCCGAACCCTGGACCAACGCGATGCGGGCGGAAATCGAGGACGCCTTCGACATGCACGCCGTCGACATTTACGGCCTTTCGGAGATCATGGGTCCGGGCGTTGCCAATGAATGCGTGGAAACCAAGGACGGGCTGCATGTCTGGGAAGACCATTTCTATCCCGAAATCATCGACCCGCAGACCGGCGAGGTGCTTCCCGACGGCGCGATGGGCGAGCTGGTCTTCACCACGCTGACCAAGGAGGGCCTGCCGATGGTGCGCTACCGCACCCGCGACCTGACCCGCATCCTGCCCGGCACGGCGCGCTCCATGCGCCGGATCGAAAAGATCACCGGCCGCTCCGACGACATGATCATCCTGCGCGGCGTCAATGTCTTCCCGACCCAGATCGAGGAGATGATCCTGAAATGCGATGGCCTTGCCCCGCATTTCCAGATCGAACTGACCCGCAAGAACCGCATGGACGTGATGACCGTGCATGTGGAGTGCACGCCGGATCAGTCCTCGGCGGAAGCCCGGCTGGCCTCGGCGAAGGAGCTGGCGCACCACATCAAGTCGGTGATCGGCGTTTCAACGAAGATCGACATTCGCGATCCGGAAAGCGTTGCCCGTTCGGAAGGCAAGGCCAAGCGCGTGGTTGACAATCGCCCGAAATAATCACCGGCCGGTTGGTCAATTGATTAGCCAATGCTAAAAGGGGCGAAACCGCCCCTTTTGCCTGCCCATCAGGAGTTTTGAGAGAACATGGCGAGAACACGGGCCAATGATTTCGAGGAAAAGCGGCACGGCCTGCTTTTAAACGCCGCCCATGTGTTCGCCACGCAGGGCATGGAAAAGGCGTCGATGTCGCAGATCGCGCGCGCGGCGGGCGTGTCGAAGGCGCTGCTCTACCACTATTACCCCTCCAAGGAGGCGTTGATCTTCGCCATCATCGCCTCGCATCTGGAGGCGCTTGATGTAGCGCTCGAGGCCGCCGACGACCCGGGCCTCGAACACAAGGCCCGGCTCGAGAAACTGGTGATGACGGTGCTGAACGAATATCGCGGCGCCGATGACCAGCACAAGGTGCAGCTCAATGCGGCGCCTGCCCTTACCGCCGAGCAGACCAAGCAGATCCGCGCGCTCGAGCGCAGCATCGTCGGCCGTTTCTCTGCCGTCATCCGCGAGATCCATCCCGAGCTCGACCGCCCGGAGCGCCCGCTTCTGATGCCGGTCACCATGTCGCTGTTCGGCATGATGAACTGGGTCTATATGTGGTTCCGCGACGGCGGCAAGATCACCCGCGAAGACTATGCGGCAATGGCGACGACGCTGCTCCTGGAAGGCGTAAAGGCGGTCCGGTAGGACGGCAGGCAAGCCGCAAGGACCTTCAGTTCAATCGGTCGGTCGAGGCCGGAGACAGGTGCATCGTCGTAATACTGTAACGAAGACTTGCTAAGTCGCCTCCAGAGCCAATACAGACTGGAGAGCCAATATGCGCAGTATGCTTCTTGCCGCCACTGCCCTGATCGCGATGTCCGTTCCGGCCCTTGCCGATTTCACCCTGGATAGCCGCTACACCGACGCCGACGGCGATCTGATCGCCGATATCCCGTCCGATCCGGCTGAGCTTGTCGATCCGTCCGTTCTGATCTTCGCCTACACGCCGGTTGAAGACCCGGCCGTCTACGCCGAAGCTTGGGCCGATTTCCTGGCCCATATGGAAGAGGTCACCGGCAAGCGGGTCCAGTTCTTCCCCGTCGATTCCAACGCCGCCCAGATCGAGGCCATGCGCGCCGGCCGCCTGCACGTCGCAGGCTTCAACACCGGCTCGAACCCGCTGGCCGTTGCCTGCGCCGGCTTCCGCCCCTTCACCATGATGGCGGCCGAGGACGGCTCGTTCGGCTATGAAATGGAACTGATCACTTATCCGGGCTCCGGCATTGAAGACGTCGAGGACATCAAGGGCAAGACGCTTGCCTTCTCCTCGGAAACCTCCAATTCCGGTTACAAGGCTCCGTCCGCCATTCTGAAATCCGAATACGGCATGGAAGCCGGCACCGATTTCGAAGCCACCTTCTCCGGCAAGCACGACAACACCATTCTCGGCGTTGCCAACAAGGATTATCCGGCCGGCGCCATCGCCAATTCGGTGCGCAAGCGCATGCTCGCCCGCGACGTGATCTCCGATGACCAGATCGAGATCATCTATACCTCGCAGACCTTCCCGACGACCGGTTACGGCGTTGCACACAACCTGACGCCCGCGCTTCAGGACAAGATCAAGGAAGCCTTCGCCTCCTTCGAATGGGAAGGCTCCTCGCTTGAAGAAGAGTTTTCCAAGTCGGGCGAAGCGCAGTTCATCCCGATCACCTTCAAGAACAACTGGGCCGTGATCCGTCAGATCGACGAAGCCAACGGCGTTTCCTACGACTGCCAGTAAGTCAGCCGAAATCCCATTCGGACGGACGGGCGGATTTCATCCGCCCGTCCATCTTTTCGTGGAACACGACATGCTTGAACTGAAATCGCTCACCAAGACCTACAAGACCGGCGACAAGGCTCTGGTCGATGTCAGCCTCACAGTTCCCGAAGGTCAGGTCGTCGGGCTGATCGGGCCATCGGGCGCCGGAAAATCCACGCTCATCCGCTGCATCAACCGTCTGGTCGAACCGACCGGTGGCGCCGTACTCCTGTCGGGCAGCCCGATCACCGGTCAGGACCAGCGCAAGCTGCGCGCCATGCGCCGACGCATCGGCATGATCTTTCAGGAATATGCGCTGGTCGAGCGCCTGACGGTGATGGAGAATGTGCTCTCCGGCCGCCTCGGCTATGTCGGGTTCTGGACCAGTTTCACCCGCCGCTACGGCGCAGACGATATCAGCCGCGCCTATGGCCTTCTCGACCGTGTCGGCCTGCTGCAGCATGCAGACAAGCGCGCGGATGCGCTTTCGGGCGGTCAGCGGCAACGGGTCGGCATTGCCCGCGCCCTTGCCCAGGAACCGGAACTGCTTCTGGTCGACGAACCGACGGCAAGCCTCGACCCAAAGACCAGCCGCCAGATCATGCGGCTTTTGATCGAGATCTGCGCCGAGCGCAATCTTCCGGCGATCGTCAATATCCACGACGTTCCGCTTGCCCGCCAGTTCATGCAGCGGATCGTCGGCCTGCGCGCCGGCGCGGTCGTGTTCGACGGCGCGCCCGATGCGCTGAACGAAACGGTTCTGACCGAAATCTACGGCGCGGAAGACTGGAACGCGATGCGCAGGAACGCCGAGGACGACAACACCGCCGAGGCCGAAGCCGCTGCGCTGATGGCGGGCATCGTAAGATGAGCAGCTATCCGACAACATGGAAACGCCCACCGCAGATCTTCACGCATCGCGGCTGGCGCATCGTCATTCAGGCCGGCTTCGCCGTGTGGCTGGTGCTGGCGCTTGCGACGCTTGACCCGAACTGGGCGCGCATTGCCGAAGGCTGGACGCGCGGCGCGCGCTTCCTTGCCGGCTTCCTCCAGCCCGATTTCACCAGCCGCTGGGGCGATATTTCCAAGGGCCTTGTCGAAAGCCTGACCATGACGCTGACCTCGACGGTCGCCGGCGTCATCATCTCGGTTCCGATCGGCATCGGCGCAGCGCGCAACGTCTCGACGCCGGTCATCTACATGATCTGCCGCGCCATCATCGCCGTCAGCCGCTCGCTGCAGGAGATCATCATCGCGATCTTCTTCGTTGCCATGTTCGGCTTCGGCCCCTTCGCCGGGTTCCTGACGCTCTCCTTCGCGACGATCGGCTTCCTGTCCAAGCTCCTGGCCGAGGACATCGAGGACATCGACGAAGCACAGGCGGAAGCCGTCCGCGCCACCGGCGCCTCATGGCTGCAGATGATCAACTATGCCATCCAGCCGCAGGTGATGCCGCGGCTCATCGGCCTGTCGCTTTACCGGCTCGACATCAACTTCCGCGAGAGCGCGGTGATCGGCATTGTCGGGGCCGGCGGCATCGGCGCGACGCTGAACACGGCGATCGACCGCTACGAATATGACAGCGCCGGTGCGATCATCCTGATCATCATCCTGCTGGTGATGGTGGCCGAATATGGCTCGAGCTACATCCGGAAGCGACTGCAATGACCGATCCTGCCTATCCCGATATCTGGCGCCGCAGGACCACGCGGCAATCGCTCCTGATCTGGGCCGGTTGGTTCTTCCTCGTTGCGCTGACCGTCTGGTGCTGGCAGTTGATGACCCGCGACACGATCTGGGCCTTCGTCAGCGACGCGCCCGTTCAGGCTGCCGATATCGGCAGCCGCATGTGGCCGCCGCGCCTTTCCTACATGAGTGAGTTGTGGGGGCCGCTCTGGGACACGCTGAACATGGCGACGCTCGGAACCATACTGGGGGTTATCCTTGCCGTCCCGGTGGCGTTTCTCGCCGCGCGCAACACAACCCCGTCGGCATTGATCCTCAGACCCGTTGCGCTTTTCATCATCGTTGCCAGCCGCTCGATCAATTCGCTGATCTGGGCCTTGTTGCTGGTGGCCATCATGGGGCCCGGGCTTCTGGCCGGCGTCATCGCCATCGGCCTGCGTTCGATCGGCTTCATCGGCAAGCTGCTCTATGAGGCAATCGAGGAGGTCGACAGCGCGCCCGTCGAGGCCGTCACCGCAACGGGCGCCAGCCATGCGCAGATTCTCGACTACGCCATCGTGCCGCAGGTGCTGCCCGCCTTCTGGGGCATTACCGTGTTCCGCTGGGATATCAACATTCGCGAGAGCGCGATCCTTGGCCTTGTTGGCGCCGGCGGCCTCGGGCTGAAGCTGCAATCATCGCTCAACGTGCTGGCATGGCCGCAGGTCACCATGATCCTGATCGTCATCCTGGCGACGGTCATCATGTCGGAATGGGTATCGGCCCGCGTCCGCCGGGCAATCATCTAGCGCATCGTGCTTTATAAGGAGTTGGTTTTTGGCGGATGTGTTTCCGGCAGAGATAATTCCTGAAGAAAAACTGACCTTTGTCCGTTTAGCTCCGGACCGGAAAAACACTCTGTTGACCCAGATCAAAGCACGAACCGAAGCACAGGAGCGTATTGCAGATATAAAGTTGAGAATTGATTTCATGTTTTCCGGGTACCGACCATGTCCGACCTCACCATTGGCTTTGGTTCAAGCTTCGCGCTCCCGACAGAGGAGCATGCAGGGACGCGAACGACCGAAGACCCACTGACAAGCCGCTCGACCCGCGATGCCTTCTCCTCAAGGCCGTGCCCCCTGACCTCAGCGGATGAAGCAACCTGGCTCCGGGTCGTTGCGCTGAAGGCCGGCGACCGGTTTCGCAGAAAACTTGGCGCGCTCGGGATAAAGCCGGGCAGCAACATCCGGATCGTCTGCCGCACGCACGGTGGGCCGCTGGTTGTCGCCCTTGACGGCGTCGGGGAAGCCCGCATCGCGATCGGCGGGGGTATGGCCGCCAGGATCACGGTCGTGCCGTCAGAGGATTTTTGCAAACAGGGGGCACCAAGACAATGACGTCCGAAGAGCTGCAGGTTGGCGCAAGGATACGCGTGACCGGATATCATCGCGGCGAGCGGGCTGGTCGCCAGCGCCTGCTCGCCATGGGAATCACGCCGGGAACCGATTTTCTCGTGACCCGGATCGCCCCGTTCGGCGACCCCGTCGAAATCCGCATCCGTGATTTTTCCCTTTCTCTGCGCCGCGCCGAGCTCTCTGCATTCCGGGGCGAAAGGGTGCCGTCATGACGTCGATCACGATCGCGACGGCAGGCAACCCGAACTGCGGCAAGACCACGCTCTTCAACGCGCTGACCGGCGCGCGTCAAAGGGTTGGCAACTGGCCGGGCGTCACGGTCGACCGCAAGGAAGGCCGCTTCTTGCACAAGGATACCACCGTCAATGTGGTTGACCTGCCCGGCACCTACTCTCTCGGCGATGGCAGCGAGGCCGGCCTCGACGAGACCATCGCCCGGGACTACATCCTCTCCGGCGAAGCCGATATCGTGCTCAACATCGTCGATGCCTCGAACCTGGAGCGCAATCTCTACCTGACTGCCCAGCTCATCGAAATGCAGGTTCCCGTCATTGTCGCGCTCAACATGATGGACATGGCCGCGGAGAATGGCCTCAGGATCGATTGCGACAAGCTGGCAAGCCTGCTCGGCTGCCCGGTCGTGCCGATCATTGCAAGGCGCGGCAAGGGCATCGATGCGCTGAAGGACGCCATCATTCTCGCGGCAGATGCCGCCAAGGCGCCCACCGCGCGCCTGTCCTACCAGCCGGAGGTCGAGGCCGCGATTGCGGCGCTTTCAGGTCCCGCCGCCGCACTGGCCGGGAAACGGGGCGTCAAACCCTATTGGCTTGCGGCCCGCCTGATTGAGGGCGATGCGGCTCTGGAAGCCTTGTGCGACAGCGCGCTGGCGCGACAGGCAGAAGCGGCCCGAGAAAATGTCGAGGACGCGCTCGACGAGGACATCGACATTCTCTTCGCCGACATGCGCTACGGCTTTGCCAACAGCATTGCCCGTTCGGCCGTCAAACGCACGCACCGGGTGTCGCGCACATTGTCGGACCGGATCGACGCGATTGTTCTCAACCGCATGCTCGGCATTCCGATCTTTCTGGCGGTCATGTATGCGATGTTTCTGTTCGCCATCAACTTTGCCAGCGCCTTCATCGATTTCTTCGACATTCTGACAGGGACGCTGCTGGTCGACTGGCCGAGCGCGGCGCTGACGGCCATCAGCGCGCCGGGTTGGCTGATTGCCATCCTGCCGCAAGGCGTTGGCGCAGGCATCCAGACCGTGTCGACCTTCATTCCGGTGATCGGCTTCCTGTTCCTGTTCCTCACATTCCTGGAGGATTCGGGCTATATGGCCCGCGCCGCCTTTGTGATGGACCGGTCGATGCGCGCCATCGGCCTGCCCGGCAAGTCCTTCATCCCGATGGTGCTCGGCTTCGGCTGCTCCGTGCCGGCCGTCATGGCAACCCGAACGCTCGACAATCGCCGCGACCGGATCATGACGGTGATGATGTCGCCATTCATGTCCTGCGGGGCAAGGCTCCCGGTCTACGCGCTGTTTGCGGCCGCCTTCTTCCCCGTCGGCGGGCAGAACGTGGTGTTCGCGCTCTATCTGATCGGCATTCTGGCCGCGATCGCGACCGGGCTTCTGCTCAAGAACACCCTGCTGCGCGGTCCCGTCTCTCCCTTCATCATGGAGTTGCCGCCCTATCACGTCCCGACAATCAGGAGCCTCCTCAGAACGACATGGGACAGGCTGAAGGCCTTCATGTTCAAGGCCGGCAAGGTCATCATCGCCGTCGTCGTGGTTCTTGGCTTCCTCAACTCGCTCGGAACGGACGGTTCCTTCGGCAATGACGACACGGAGGCCTCGGTTCTGTCGGCCATTGGCCGCAGCATTACGCCGGTTGTCGAGCCGATGGGTATTCAAGAAGACAACTGGCCGGCAACCGTCGGCCTGTTCACCGGAATCTTCGCCAAGGAAGCAGTGGTCGGCACGCTGAATGCACTTTATGGCCAGATCGCCGAGAACGAGGCTGCCGGAGAAGAAGCGCAAGAGACGTTCAGCGTCGTCGCCGGCATCAGCGAGGCCTTCGCCTCCATTCCGGCCAATCTCGCAGACGCTGCGGCAAGCCTCGCCGATCCGCTCGGCCTCGGCGTCGGCGACATCGCCGATCAGACTGTCGCAGCCGAGGAACAGGGCGTTTCGACCGGCATCTTCGGCGCCATGGCCGCCCGCTTCAACGGCAGGATCGGGGCTTTCGCCTATCTCCTGGCGATCCTGCTCTATATGCCCTGCGTTGCGGCAACGGCCGCCATATGGCGCGAAAGCGGGACCCGCTGGACGCTGTTTGCCGTAACCTGGACAACCGGGCTCGCCTACGGATCGGCCGTGCTGGTCTATCAGCTCGGAACGTTTTCGGATCACCCCGCAGCCTCCAGCCTGTGGACCGCCGGCATCCTCGGCCTCCTGGCGGTCGTGATCGCCGCAATGCGCCTTCTTTCCGGTCCCAAAGCCACCGTGCCGGATCGCCCGCGCGGCGCAACCGCATAAGGAAGTCAGGCATGCTGCTCGCAGATATCAGGCTCCATCTCGCCGAGAACGGAAGCGCGTCCATCCAGGAACTTTCCAACCGCTTCGATACCGACATCGAAGCGGTGGAGAACATCATGTCTGTTCTGAGACGAAAGGGTTCCGTGCGTCAGATCTCGGGCGAACCGCCGGCCTGCGCCAGGGCGGGATGCGGTTGCGGCTGCGCATGCTCGTCGGCCGCGCAGAAAAGCGCCGATGTCTATGAATGGGTCGGCAGATCGAAACGGGCGCGACAAGCGCCGGGCTGATCGCTCAACCGGCCGGGTGGGCCGCAAGGCTGCCGAACTGCCCCGCGTGATAAAGAAGCGGGGCTGCGTCCGGATCGCGATCCAGATGCCGGACATGACCGAGGAGAAGGACATGATCGCCGGCCTCGACCTGCTTGACCACGTCGGCCACGATCACCGCTGCCGCCTCACGCAGGACGGGCAGCCCGTGGCAGTGCTCCAGGAACAGGTCCGTCAATGTTCCATCCGGTCGCCCGGCAAAATGCAAGGCATGCGCGCGCATCGCCTCCGTCAGGATATTCACGGCAAAACGGCGCGCGCTCAAAACCCTGCCCAGCATCCTCGACCGGCGATCGAGAGAGATTGCGATCAATGGCGGATCGAGCGAGACTGACATGAACGCACTGGCCGTCATGCCGTGGTCGCCCTCGCCTGAACGCGTGGTGATGACCGTGACGCCGGTGGCAAACCGGCCGCAGCAATCGCGCAGGTCGCGAGGGTCGATCCTGTCGACAAAGGCGGTTTCAGACATCGGCATCTTTTCCTGTTGAAGCCTCTCATGCCCTCTCGGCACCCGCCCCCGCCCTGCGGGTATAACATGACAAGGCGGGCCGGTTTCGGGGCAGGTTATGCGGCCGCGAGCTCCTGTCGGACGATTGCCGCACCGGCACTCAGCGCCTCGAGTTTTCCTCTGGCAACGCTGCGCGAAAGCGGCGTCATGCCGCAATTGGTGCAGGGGTAAAGCTTGTCCGCATCGACAAACCGAAGCGCCCTGCGCAGGGTCGCGGCGACCTCCTCCGGCGTTTCGATGGTGTTGGACGCAACATCGATCGCGCCGACCATCACCTTCTTGCCGCGAATGAGCTCGATCAGCTCCATCGGCACATGGGAGTTGTGGCATTCCAGCGAGACCAGATCGATATTGGAGGCCTGAAGCTTGGGGAAGGTTTCCTCATATTGCCGCCATTCAGAGCCAAGCGTCTTCTTCCAGTCGGTATTGGCCTTGATGCCATAGCCATAGCAGATATGGACCGCGGTCTCGCATTTCAGCCCTTCGATCGCCCTTTCCAGAGTGGCAATGCCCCAGTCATTCACCTCCTCGAAGAACACGTTGAAGGCCGGCTCGTCGAACTGGATGATGTCGACGCCGGCGGCTTCAAGCTCGCGGGCTTCCTGATTGAGAATTTTGGCAAACTCCCAGGCAAGCTTTTCACGGCTTCTGTAATGAGCATCGTAAAGCGTATCGATCATCGTCATCGGGCCGGGCAGCGCCCATTTGATCGGACCGTCGGTCAGGCTGCGGAGGAACTTCGCGTCTTCGACAAAGACCGGTTTTTCGCGCGACACCGCGCCGACGACGGTGGGGACACTGGCGTCATAGCGATTGCGGATCCTGACGGTCTCGCGCTTCTCGAAATCGACGCCATCAAGATGCTCGATGAAGGTCGTCACGAAGTGCTGGCGGGTCTGCTCACCATCGCTGACGATATCGATGCCGGCGCGCTGTTGCTCGGCCAGCGTCAGCCGCAGCGCATCCTGTTTGCCCTCGGCAAGTTCCGCGCCCTCAAGCTTCCAGGGGGACCAGAGCTTTTCGGGTTCTGCGATCCATGCGGGCTTGGGCAGGCTGCCGGCAGTCGACGTGGGGAGCAGTTTTTTCATGAACGGCAATCCTGTCATTGTGCGTATTGCGCGGACCAGTCGTTGAGAATGGCCCGGTAGGGCTTGATGAAGTTTTCCTCGGCAAACCGGCCCTGCTCGCTCGCCAGACGCGTCCGCTCGACGCGGTCATAGACGATCCGGGTGAGCGAGTGATCGCCATGCCCGAGGTTCGGCTTGTAGCGCTCGCCGGCGGCGGAATTGGCGTTGTAGATCTCGGGCCGATAGATCTTCTGGAATGTCTCCATCGTCGCGATGGTGCCGATCAGTTCGAGATCGGTGTAATCCAGGAGCAGATCGCCGAAGAAATAGAAGGCGAAGGGCGCCGCGCTGCCGGGCGGCATGAAATAGCGAACCTCCATCCCCATTTTCCGGAAATAGTGCTCGGTGAGCGATGTCTCATTCGGTCGGTACTCAAAGCCCAGAACCGGATGCAGGTTGGCCGTGCGATGATAGACCTTGCTGTCCGACACGCTGAGGCAGATCACCGGCGGCTTGCGGAAGTGTTCTCTGTAGGTCTGCGAGTGGACGAAGGCCTTGAACAGCTTGCCGTGCAGTTCGCCGAAATCATCGGGAATGCTGAAGCCGGCGCGGTCCTTGTTGTGCTCGGGAAGCACGACGCTGAAATCATAGTCGCGCACATAGGAGGAGAAATTGTTGCCGACAATGCCCTCGATGCGCGCGCCCGTCCCGTGGTCGACGATCGTCGTCTTGAGCACCTCGATGGCCGGGAAGCTGTTGCCGTCGCCCTCGACATCGAGTTCGACGGAAATGATGTCGAGTTCGACCGAATAGCGATCGCTCTCGGGATTGTCCCACTGCGCCAGGCTGTTGCAGCGATTGTCGATCATCCGCAATGCATTGCGCAGGTTCTCCCGACGGCTCTCGCCTCTGGCAAGATTGGCAAAGTTGGTGGTGATCCGCGTGCCATCGGACGGCGTGTAGTCTTCGTCGAAGCGAATGCTCTTGATCGTGAAGGTGAAATCTTTGGTCATCGTGATCTGCTGTCCTGGCTTCCAGGGCAAGGCCCGAGTCCGTTTCTTGCGTGTTCGTGGTTTCTTGCTCTTCGTTTCAGGCCCGCCCTGTCGGCGCATTTCCCGTGTCGACGAACAAGCCAATGCCTGTTCTATGTCAGAGCCAATCCATGAATGAAAATGATTTTATTTCAGGAAAACATGACAGAAACTCATAGTGAATGCTGCCGGTCTTGATGAACGGCAAATCTGCGTGCTTTTTAGCCGCCCGGATTGCACGCCTGAACGCAGCGGTCGATTCAGATTCTGACGGTTTCGGCAAGCGCCATGAAGCCATCCAGATAGTCGGGACGCTCGCCACTCCGGTGGCCGAGATGAATCGACTTTGCGATCCCCTCGCCAATCCGGACGCCCTTCACCCCCTTGGCTTCGCGCAGGAGCCAGTCGGGGGTCGCGCTGACGGCGCGGCCGGATGCGACCAGTCGCAACATCAGATCGGTCGTTTCCACCGTGCGGTGACGGCGCGGCAGGGCGTGGGCGGGCACGAGGAAGCGGGTGTAGATATCGAGCCTCTCACGCGAGACCGGATAGGTGATCAGGGTTTCGCCCGCCAGATCCTCCGGCTCGATCCGTTGCTTTTGCGCCAGCGGGTGGTTTTCGGCCACCGCCAGAACCAGTTCGTAATCGAAGACAGGCCTGTATTCGAGCCCCGCCCGTTCGATAGGATCGGGGGTGACGAGAATGTCGATCTCGTGGCTCAGAAGCGCGGCCAGACCGCCGAACTGGAAGGCCGTCGTCACATCCAGCGCGACATCGGGCCATTCCGCCAGGAACGGGTCCACCACCCGCATCAGCCAATCCTGGCAGGGATGGCATTCCATCCCCACCCGGATCGCGCCGCGCCGCCCGCGCGCGTAATCATCAAGAACCGCCGCGCCATGTTCGAGTTGCGGCAACACACGCATTGCCAGGCCAAGGAGATAGTTCCCCGCAAGCGTCAGGCGCAGCTTATGTCCCTCACGCTCCCACAATTTGACGCCATGGCGCTCCTCGATCGACGCGTAGGAGCTTTAATCGACACCGGGAC
>NZ_CFHTCS010000019.1:0-3591 GCF_984369615.1 Martelella sp.
CGCTTTCAACTGCACATTGGAGGCAAGCCGTGACTTGCGGTGGGAACTGCGGATGTGATTGGCCGATTGGGCCGTGGGCATCCAGACCAGCCGGGCGCCCTGGTTGAGCTGGGCATCGACGACGAAGGGGTTGAGCCCACCGGTCGTGTTGTTCAAAACCAGCCCGCCGAACATGGCCACGTCCAGATGGCCGAGCACGCGTTCCATGATCGGCAGGAACGGCGCGACGGAATAGTGATGATCCTTGAACATGATGCCGCGCATGCCCGCGGCGGCGGCCTGCTCCACGGCCTGGAAATGATCAAGCTGACGGGCCATCGTCGACGGTCCGGAATGAACGTGAAGATCGACCGCTCCCTTCATCAGTCCGTCGACGACGGCGTCGTCGATCGCTGAGATCAGGGCGCGCACCTCCGCGCGATTGTTCGCCGTTGCCATGCAGTTCTCCTTCCTTCGAACAAGACGGGTATAGGGCTTGACAACGCGCGCCCTCAACTTGCAAACCCGATGTGTTCCGGCAGGCGAAATGCCGGCCTCTGGGAGGAGATATTGTGAGCATCCGGTCGATCGAGCGCGGACTGCGCGTGCTGCAGGAAATGAACCTGCAGCCCTACACCTCCATTGCCCATCTGCATGAGCGCACGGGCCTTCCCAAGCCGACGCTGGTCCGCATCCTGCGCACGCTTGAACTGGCCGGATATGTCGAGAACGATCCGCGCGTCGGCGGCTACCAGCTCAGCGCCCTCGTCGCCTCGCTGAGTTCCGGTTACCACAAGGAGCCGATGGTGGTGGAAGCCGGGCGGCCATGGGCCGTCGCCGTCACCCGCAAGCACCAGTGGCCCGTCTCTATCGCGCTGCTCGATCGGGACGCCGTGGTGGTGCGCATGAGCACCGTGCCCGACAGCTCGGTCTCGCCGTTTCACAAGACCGTCAACATGCGCCTGCCTTTGATCACGCGCGGGCTCGGTCTTGCCTATCTGGCGTTCACGCCCGAGGAGGAACTGGAACTGATCATCCGCATGCTGAGAACGTCCGGCGACCCGGAAAACGAACTGGCGCGGCATCCCGACAAGATCAGCCGGCTGGTGGCGATGACGAGGAGGCGCGGTTATGCGACCCGTGCAGCCCACGTGGAGCCGCGCAATTCCGACACGATCGCGGTGCCGGTTTTCAATGACGGCGGCCGTGTGGTGGCAAGTCTCGGCCTGACCTATTTCCGCTCGGCCTTCGCCTCCCAGCAGGAAGCGCACGAGCGCTATTCCGCCGTGCTGAAGACGGCATCGGAGGAAATCACGCGCGATCTCGCGCGCCTCAATCGCAGTACGCTTGCATGATGCGTTGCAAGCCTCAAAACGGCCGCGGTTCGTCCGGCTGGCGGCTCGCCGGCCTTTTCCTGTTGATCCTTCTCGCCGGCTGCCAGTCCGGTTTGCACGCTCCGTCCTCGTCGGACAGCAGCGGCGCGGCGGCTGCCGTCCGCAGCCGCCTGGAGCGGGAGAGCGGCGGCCTCTACAGGAACGCCGTCCTGTCGCGCGACCTGGCCGCGATTGGCGACCGGCTTTCGAAGGCGTCAGGCGGCATGCCCGTCACCGTGCTTGTTCTGAATTCCTCGATTGCCAACGCCTATTTCGCTCCGGGCGGATACATTTACCTGACGCGCAAACTGCTGACGCTGACTGGCGATGACAGCGAAACCGCCGCCGTGATCGCCCATGAAATGGCGCATATTCTCTCCGGGCACGCGGAGGCCCGGGCGCGTTTCGGGGTCGGTGCGGCGGTCTCCAGCGCGGATATCCGGCAGGCGATCGGCAACAGCGACGACGTGCGCGCGCTTCTCGCAAAAGGCAGTGCCAGCATCGCTGCCTTTTCCCGGCAGCAGGAGCTTGAGGCCGATGCCCTGGCAATCGGTTTGCTGGCGCAGGCCGGGTATGATCCCGCTGCACTTGTCCGTTTCCTGAAGGTCATGCAGGCCTACGAGCGGGCAGGGCCCGGCGGCGAGACCTTTGTCGCCTCCCATCCGGCCCCGTCCCTGCGGGTGGCGCGTGCCGAAAGGCTGGCGGACGCGCGCCCGTCATCCCGCCCCGGGCGGTGACGGACCAGAGCATGTCCGCGTTTCCGTGAATCGCGAACACGCTCTGGCCCATTGTTTTTCCGCGCGTCCGGACGGACAAACGGTCTCCACTTTTCCTTGAGGCGCTTTAGGCTGTTGCGAATCAGAGATGCTGTTCCGGGACCCTTCCATCCGAGTGTTCTATCCGCCACGAGAAGGGACGGGCCGCTGGATAAGTCCACGTTCACATTTCGGCCGCTTTCCACTGCCGCAGTGTCTGGGCAATGCATGTATTTTGTGCGCCAAAGCTTACTTGAATTCCGACAAGACACCGATTTATACTCAACCTGAAATAGTGCCTGAAAAAGAGGCAGTCTCGAGGTGAGACATTTTGTCGCGGTCCGAAGCCGGCCTTGATCAGCGAACCCGGATTTCGGTCTTGCGCTTTCAATCATTCGATTGGCCACGATGGCGAAAAGTGCCCGTATCGCGGGCGTTCTGTCTTTGTTGCAAGTCAATTTCGGAAGTTTATTCTTTAAAAAACACAGGTTTATAATTTCGCAAATAATTCATCTGACGTTCATAAAAACTGGCCTAGGTCACTTGCCCAAAGCGCGAGTTTGAATTAGTCACCCCCGCAAAAGTGGCAGGTCACAAGACGCCACGCGGGTCTCCATAACAATAAACACGCGCCTGAAAATTTTGCGAAATTGCACTTTAACGGTGTGATAGCGCTAGCAAACGGCAGCATCGAAGGAGCAGTCTCATGGACGCAATCATTGTCGACAAGAATGATGGTTCTCAGCATCGTCAGTCGGTCCTTAATCTTCAACTTGACGAGGCGTCTGTTGTAAAACTCCCGATCGCTCCGGAAAGCGTCGTTTCGTTCGAGCAGAACGGCGATGACCTCGTCATTGTCACCGTCGCCGGCGAGACCATCGTCATTGGCGATTTCTTCGTCGACTTCGATGACGAGCGCAACGAACTGGTCCTCGTTGACGATGACGGTATCGCCTGGTGGGGCTAGTATTCCGGCCCGTGGAGCGATTTCGCCTTCGCCGAGATCGGCGCAAACGGCGCATCGCCCTTTCCCTTTGGCGTTCTCGGCGGACTCGGCGCCGCGTCTGCAGGTGGTCTGGCCTTTTCAGGCGGCGCCGGCGAAGAAGCGGCCGCCTCCGTCGCCGAATTCCCGGTCCTCGACGTCGAAACGGTCGCCGACAACCCGGCCGCCGGCCACGTCACCGTCAGCGGCCGCAGTTCCGGCGATTACGTCGTGATCTCCTACCCGGACGAGAACGGCGAGACCGTCGTATCCGACCCGATTCCCGTCAACGACGACGGCAGTTGGACCCACGATATCCCACGTGAGGGAATTGACGAAGGTGATGTCGATTTCGTCGGGATCGTCACGGACGAAAACGGCAATCCTGTTGTCGATGGTGACGGCAATCCGATTTCCGATACGGAGACGGCGACGCTCGACCGCACCGCCCCCGAGGTCGGCGTTGTCATCACCGACAATGGCCAGGATGGCGAACTGGTGC
>NZ_CFHTCS010000019.1:3691-25897 GCF_984369615.1 Martelella sp.
CCGTTGCCAACGGCTCGCTCTCGAACCTCGTCAGGATCAACGACACCACCTGGACGGCGACGGTGACCCCGGCCGCGACCGGCGATGTCACGGTTTCCGTGGCCGACGGCTCCTATACCGACCTTGCCGGCAATGCCGGTTCGCAGGGCTCGGATGTCGAGGCCTTCGACCGCACTGCCCCCGAGGTCGGCGTTGTCATCACCGACAATGGCCAGGATGGCGAACTGGTGCTGACCTTCTCGCCGGATACCGACCGCGCAAGCTTCGACCCGGCAACCGATCTGGCGCTTGAGAATGCCGATCTCGGCACGGATGGCGCATGGTCGGAGGATGCCGACGGCAATCAGGTCTGGACGGTCACGATCACGCCGACCGGCAATGGCGAGGTGACGGCCACCGTCGCCGACGGTTCCTACACGGATATGGCCGGCAATGAAGGTGAGCAAGGTACCGACAGCGAGAGCTTCGATGTCGACGGTCCCTCCGTCGCGGTCGATATCGTCAACGAAGGCCAGACCGGCACGGTCACCTTCACCTTCTCGGAAGCCGTGACCGGCTTTGAGGCCGGCGATGTCTCCGTTGCCAACGGCTCGCTCTCGAACCTCGTCAGGATCAACGACACCACCTGGACCGCGACGGTCACGCCCGAAAAGGCCGGGGGCGATGTCACCGTCACGGTTGCCGACGGGAGCTATACCGACACGGTGGGCAATCTCGGCTCCGAAGGCGCGGATACCGAGGGCTTTGCTCGCACCGCGCCGCTCGCCAATGACGACGATATGAGTCTGACGCTTGCCGGCGACGACTTCAAGAGCGACGGGAATTTCAACATCGCCTTCGTTCTCGACTTCAGCGGCAGCGTCAACAACACAGAAGCCCAGGCCATGCTGAGCGCGGTCAAGACGGCGGGGCAGGCCTTCTTCGAGGGCACGACCGGCGACGTGCAGATCCAGCTTGTGGCATTCTCGTCGGACGCGCGCTCCACCGTGTCGTTCACGAGCTATGATGCCTTCGCCGCCCAGGTCGACGCATGGTCGTCGAGCCGTCCCTATAATGGCGGGACCGACTATACGGCCGGAATTCAGAAGACGATGGAGACCTACGCGCCGCTTGACGGGTATGACAACCGCGTCTTCTTCATGAGCGACGGCGAACCCACCGAGCAGACGCAGCAGCACTGGGGCAATAATGGCTGGCAGGTCGACCACTCGCTAACCAGCGCCACTGCCGCCGCCTGGGATGATTTTGTCGCGGACAACGATATCACGGTGCAGACGGTCGGCATCGGCCAGGGCATCAGCGTGGAACGCCTGCAGGATGTCGATCAGGCCGACGGCGACAATCACGTCGTGGAAGTCTCGAACTTCGACGTTCTGGTCGACTCGCTGCTCGATCTGCTCAAGGAGGTCGATGTGTCCGGCAACGTGCTGCACGGCGCCGACGGCGTCGCGGGCACGGCGGATGACGATCTTCTGGGGATCGACGGCGGACGCATCCTGTCGATCGCGGTCGATGGCGAGACCTACACCTACGATCTGAACGGCATCACCGACAGCCACGGCGATGCTGCGGGCACCGGGTCCATCCTCAACGTGGAAACCGACCAGGGCGGCAAGCTGATCTTCGACTTCGAGACCGGCGACTGGACCTACAAGGCCGACGCCGAGACGGGCGCCGGGCTGGAAACCTTCGACTATGTCCTGACGGATGACAGCGGCGATACCAGCGCGGCTTCCCTGACGATCGACGTTCAAAGCGATATGACCGGCGCCGCCGCGCGCGGCATGGCTTTCGACAATGGCGATACTGAGGACCTTTCCGTCGAAACGCTCGGCCTTGCCGCGCTCGATGCAGAGCCGACAGGCGAGGATGCCGCTCCCGTGGATGCGGCGGAGGACATCGGGATCGCCAGTCTCGTCTATGAGGACACGAACGAAAGCCTTGATGCCTATCTGCCCGAGGAAAGCCATGCGAGCGCGGCGACCGACGGCGGATCCATCGCCGATGCCGGCACGTTCAGCGTCGAGCTCGACGAACTCGACGATCACGCCATGCTGGTGGGGTGATCCCCCGTCCCCTGTCGACAAGGCATTTGCAGCAGCCGGGGCCATGCCCCGGCTGCAGAACTCCGTTCCTGAAAGCCGTGCACGCCGATGAATATCCACATCAACAAAGATCGCGATCAAGGCGGCGAGGCCGAGCTTGAAGCCGGGGCCGTTTCGGCCCGGTGGATCGAGGCGCTGCTGACGGTCGCCGCTCACTACCGGATCGACTGTTCGCCGGAACAGCTTCGGCTCGCCGATGCCTGGGACGGCCACGGCGACAGGAAAGGGCGGTTCGGCAGGCTTGCGCGCCAGGCCGGCATGGCCGTCAGGTTCATCGACACGGATATCAGGAAGATCACGCAGATGCGCCTGCCGGTCATTCTGGTCTTCAGGGATGGCCAGGTCGCGGTCGCAGGCAAGCGCAATGGGGAACACTTCGCGCTGACCTTTTCGGGCGATGGCGGTCTTGCCTCCGATACCGCAATCGGTGCGCTTGCAGATCGCATCGAACTCGTTGCGGTCATCCGGCCGGCCGGCGGCATGCCGGACGGACGGATCGACGCCTATATCGAACCTTACAGCAAGCACTGGCTGCGTTCGATCGTTCTGTCCGATCTCAGACCCTATGTCTCGATCATGCTGGCGTCGCTTGCGGCCAATGTCCTTGCGCTCGCCAGCGTCATCTTCTCCATGCAGGTCTATGACCGGGTGGTGCCCGCGCAATCCTATCCGACGCTGTTCGTGCTCGGCGGCGGCGCGCTTATCGCTGTCATATTCGCTTTCGTGATGCGCCAGATGCGCATGAAGATCACCGATGTTCTGGGCAAGCGCGCCGACCTGCGCATCTCCGACAAGGTGTTCGGCCATGCGCTGAGGGTCAAGAACACGGCCCGTCCGCAGGCAACCGGCACCTTTATCGCCCAGCTTCGCGAGCTGGAGCACGTGCGCGAGATGATGACCTCGTCGGCGATTGCGGCGATTGCGGACATTCCCTTCTTTCTTCTGTTCTGCGCGATCTTCTGGTGGGTCGCCGGCAATCTGGTCTGGGTGCCGGCCGTGGCCGTCGTGCTTCTGATTGCGCCCGGCATCCTGTCTCAAAAGAAGCTGCACCGGCTTGCCAAGGCCAATATGCGCGAATCCGCGCTGCGCAACGCCATGCTGGTCGAGGCCGTCCAGGGGCTTGACGATATCAAGCTCTTGCAGGCCGAGGACCGGTTCCAGAACCACTGGAACCACTACAATGCGGTCAACGCCGACAGCGGCATGAAGCTGCGCGACCTCGTCGGCACGCTCGGCAACTGGACGCAAACCGTTCAGGGCATGGTCTATATCGCCGTTGTCGCGGCCGGCGCGCCGGCGGTGATGTTCGGCGACATGACGACGGGCGCGCTGGTTGCCGCCGCCATGCTGTCGACGCGCATGCTGGCCCCGCTTGCAAGCGTGACTCAGATTCTCAATCGCTGGCAGCAGGCCAAGATCGCCGGCGAAAGCCTCGACAAGATCATGATGCTGCCGGTCGATCATCCCGAGAATGCAAAGCGCATTCACAAGCCGGTTATCGAGGGCGACTTCCACTTCAAGAATGCGGTCTTTGCCTACGAGAAGGAGCCGGTTCTGACCATCGACGAACTGAAGATCGCGGCAGGTTCGAAGATCGGCATCATCGGACGCAACGGCGCCGGCAAGTCGACCCTGCTGCAGGGCCTTTCGGGGCTGATGGAACCGCGCTCGGGCACCGTGCTGGTCGATGGCGTCAATATCGGCCATGTCGATCCCGCGGACCTTCGTCGCCACATTGGTCTTGCCGGCCAGAATGCGCGGCTGTTTTACGGCACGATCCGCGAAAACCTATGCCTCGGCGCGCCCAGTGCTCGCGACGAGGAGCTGATTGAGGCCCTCGAGCGCACTGGCGCCTGGGAATTTGTTCGCGCCACGCCCGAGGGCCTCGATCGGCAGATACAGGAGGGCGGCATCGGCCTTTCCGGCGGCCAGCGTCAGGCCATCATTCTTTCGCGTCTGCTGTTGCGCGAACCGTTCGTGGTCCTCCTCGACGAGCCCACCTCGGCGCTTGATGAGACGGCCGAGCAGAAGGTGCTCGCGGCCCTTGGCGCACTCGGCGCGGGCACCACGCTGCTCGTCGCGACGCACAAGCCGTCGGTTCTCACCCTCGTGGACCGGTTGATCGTGGTGTCCAACGGCCGGATCATCATGGACGGCGCGCGCGACAACATCCTCGCGCGCCTGCGCAAGGGCGAGGCGACCGCTGCAACCAGGCGCAGGGAGGGCGCGAAGTGACCTCGAGCGCTTATGATGATCTGATATCCGGCGATGAGATGAGCGCCAGCGGCGCGAGCCGGATCGTGCTTGTGCTGACGCTCGTCCTCGGCGCCTTCTTCGCCTGGGCCTATGTTTTTTCGGTCGAGGAAGTGTCCTCTGGGCCGGGAACGGTCGTGCCGCTTTCGCACGAACAGATGATCCAGTCCTTCGACGGCGGCATCCTCGCCGAACTCGATGTCAGTGCCGGCGACATCGTCGACAAGGGGCAGGTGCTCGCGCGGCTCGATCCGACCCGCGCCCAGGCCGAATACGACGAGACCGCGGCGCGCTATCGGGCCTCGCTCGCGCAGGCCGCGCGCCTTCAGGCCGAAGTGACCGGCGCCGAAGCCGTGCACTTTCCCGAGGCGCTGGATGGCTATCCAGAACTCAGGGCTTCCGAGGAAGCCTTGTTTGTCGCGCGTCAGGGCAGCTACCGTGAATCGCTCGCCGATATGGAAGCGGACATGGCGCTGATCGACGAGCAGCTCAGGCTGACGGCGCCTCTGGTGGAGACGGGGGCGGCGAGCAAGGTCGAACTGATCAGGCTGAAGCGCGATCGCGGCGATATCAAGCTGAAGATGGACGACCTGCGCGCCAGATACGTCATCGAAAGCGGCGAGAAGCTGGCCGAGGCGCAGGCTGAGGTCCAGTCCCTTCTGTCGACGCTCCACGGGCTTGAGGACACGATCGATCACACGACGATCCTTTCGCCGGTTCACGGGATCATCAAGGACGTCGCGGTGACGACGATCGGCGGCGTCGTGTCTCCGAACGGCGCGGTCATGACCATCGTGCCGCTCAATGACCAGTTGCTGATCGAAGCCCGTATTTCCCCGCGCGACATTGCCTTCATTCATCCGGGACAAGAGGCTCTGGTGAAGATCACAGCCTATGACTATTCGGTCTATGGCGGGCTCGAAGGCACGGTCGAGAGCATTTCGCCCGACACGATCCGCGACGAGATCAATCCGGAAAATCTCTACTATCGCGTCTATATCCGCACGGCCTCGGACGCGCTCGAGAACGCTTCCGGCAAGCGCTTTCCGATAACGCCCGGCATGATCGCCACCGTCGATATCAGAACAGGCGAGAAGACCATCTGGGACTATCTCGTCAAACCCCTCAACCGGGGCCGGGAAGCCCTGCGCGAGCGCTGACCGCCCGCCTGCGGGAAGCCTCGACATCAATCCAAAACCCAAAAGGAGACTGAAATGCTGAAGACGATTTCCACCGCGGCGCTGGCCGGCCTCATCACCTCGGGCGCCGCGTTCGCCGGAATGCTGGACGTGCACAATCCGAAGATGCGGTTCGAAAGCGTGGCGCCGTCTCTGACGGAGCTTGACGCCTATTTCGTGCGGAACGGCAAGCCGGTAACCGTCGATCTCGTCCGCCAGGTGGAGATCGGCGTCGGCCGGGACAAGGTCGCCGCGCTTCTGGGCGAACCGATCAAGGTAACGCGTCGCGGCAACAAGGTGACCTGGGATTACAACCTCAAATTCGTGACGGCTGACGATGGCGAACTCGTCTGCCAGTACAAGGTTCTGTTCGGCAATGCACAGCAGGTTGACGAGACCGTCTGGCGCAGGCCGCAATGCCGGGAACTGATGGTCAGCCGCAACTGAGTTGTAGGGTTGCATTTTTCCGACTATGTTACCATAGGTAATGATTCGTCGCTTTCCCGCAGCAATCTGTGCCTGTGTTCCGCTCGGGGGCAAAATCGCAGATGTGAGACATATGCCTTGAGGAACGCCTCAGCGCATCATGATGTGGAAATGCAGTGAAAAATCGGAATAGGCACTGTGCGGCGACCGCCGCACAGATGTTGTCGTTCGCGCTTCTTCTGGGTCTGTCGACCGCCCTTGCAGGCTGCTCGACAGCCGGAAGCGGACGGCCATCGGTCTCGTTTGAAGACAGAACCGGCGCGATCCGGGAGGAGCGGCCGGAGGTGGAGCAGCCTGCGGATATAGCCGCTGCGGGTCAGAGCCTTGACGGGCTGGTAAGGGTTGCGCTCTACCAAAGCCCGCAGATGCTGGAACGCGCGGCGACCATCCGCGAGGCGACGGGCAATATCAAGGTGGCCAAGGGCGGTTATTTGCCGATGGTCAGCGGCGGCGTCACGGGCGGCGTTGGCGATGCCGACGGTCCGTCCTTTGTCCTGTCGGCAAACCAGATGCTGTTCGATTTTGGCAGGACCGACCGCAAGGTCGCACGCGCCGATATCGCGGCGCAGGAGGCCGTTCTGCAGTTTCAGAGCGACGCTGACGCCGTCCTGATGGATGTTCTTGAAGCCTATGCCGAATTCAGCCGCTACCGCGACAATGTCGCTATCGGCGAGGAAAGGGTGAAGCGCCTGAGCGCGTTGAACGATCTCATCGGGCAGCGCGCGACGGCAGGCGCGACCACCCAGTCGGACGTGCTGGCGGCGGCCAACAGCGTCGAGCAGGCCCGCCACGACCTTCTCGAGATGAAGTCGGAGCGCGACAGGGCAGCCAACCAGCTTCGTGAATATGCCGGGCCTGCCGCGGTGAGCCTGAAGTCCGAACTGCTGGACGCGCTCGGGACCTGCACGCCGTCGACGACGATTGCCGGCAGCCTGCCCGACATAGCGCTGGCGAACCTGAAGGTCGCGCAGGCAACGCTTGACTATGAGGATGCCCGGAAGGCGCGCCTGCCCGGAATCGCCGCCGAGGCCTACGGTCGCCAGCCGCTCTATGATGAAGGGTTTCGCGTCGGGGTGAACTTCAATGTCCTGCCGACACTGTTTCAGGGCGGCGCCATCGAGGCGGGCCGTCAGGCCGCAGAAGAGGCCGTGGCGGCCGCTGAGGCCAGTCTCGACACGATGCGCAGAAAGGCGACGCTGGAAGCGCTCGATGCCGGGACCGAGATGGCCAATGCGCGCGAACTGATTGCGTCCTCCGGGACGCAGACCCGGCTTCTTGACGAAACCAGAACGCTTTACAGAAGCCAGTATTTCGATCTGGGAACCCGCAATCTGACCGATCTCCTGAATGCGGAAGAAGATTATTATGACGCGCTTATCGCGCGCAGCGACAGCGAGCGCGATCTCGACGTCGCTCTCCTGCAGTGCCATCTTGTCAACGCCACCCTGCGCGCGGCGCTGGGCCTTTCGCAGTTTACGCTGTACGGCTTTCCCATCGACGGCTTCGCAATCGATGTCGGCGGGGAGCCGGCGTCAATCGGCGAGGCAGGTCCGTCCGACGCGTCCTGACGCCACCGATTGTCGGAGGGGCGGCTTGCCGGCGATGGTGCGCCGCGGCCGGCTTGTGGTCGGACCAATATCTTGCGCTCGCCCGGCGGTCATTATCTCCCGCGCGTTCCTGAACCGGAAAGGCTTTGAAAAAAGGGTGAAGTCCATTGCGCCTCTTTTTCTGCGTGCGTCTTGACAGACAGACGGCTTTCTTGTCTGGTCTGTCCAGATGGAGGCGCGCCGCGCTTCGGACGATCCCTGTTCCAGGCGTTCGCGCGGCTTTCCCTGCAATACGGAGGAGAGACTGCATGGTGAAGTTTGCGGCCGTGGGCATCGACCACGGGCATATTTTCGGACAGGTCAAGGGGCTGATCGCGGCCGGCGCGGAGTTTGTCGGCTATTGCGAGCAGACGACGGCGCCGGCGCTGATCGAAACCATGCGGGAAACCTATCCCGATACCCCCGTTCTGGACCGGGATGCGATCTTCGCCGATCCCGAAATTGACGTCATCTGCATCGCCGCGGTTCCCGCAGACCGGGCTGATCTGGCGATCCGCGCCATGGAGGCGGGCAAGGATGTGATGGTCGACAAGCCGGGGGTGACCTCGCCGGAGCAACTTGAGGCCGTGAAGGCGGCGGTTGCCGGGACCGGACGGATCTTTTCCATCTGTTTTTCCGAGAGGCACTGCGTGCGTTCCGCCGTCAAGGCCGGCAAGCTGGTGCGGGAAGGCGCGATCGGCACGGTCGTGCAGACGCTCGGCATGGGGCCGCACCGCAAGCAGTTCGACACGCGCCCGGACTGGTTTTTCAGGCCGGAGCGTTTCGGCGGCATCATCGTCGACATCGCCTCGCACCAGATCGACCAGTTCCTGTTCTTCACCGGCGCGCGGAAGGGCGAAGTCGTCGCTTCCAGCATCGGCAATTTCGGCACCCGGGAAGCCGCCGAATTCCAGGATTTCGGCGAAGTGCTGCTGCGCAGCGACCGCGCCTCCGGCTATATCCGCGTCGACTGGTTCACGCCCGACGGTCTGCCCACATGGGGCGATGGCCGCCTGACCATTCTGGGAACCGACGGCTATATCGAGCTTCGAAAATACGTCGATATCGCCGGCCGGGACGGCAAGGATCATCTCTTCCTCGTCAACAAGGCGGGCGTCGAATATATCGATTGCTCGCAGGAGCCGATCGAATATTTCGGCCGTTTCATCGCGGATGTGCGGGACAGGACCGAGACGGCGATGACCCATGACCATGTTTTCGAGGTCTGCCGCCTGTCCCTTGAGGCCCAGGCCAGGGCTGCCGACATTTCCCCGCGATAGACGGGTTCAGGAGAGACGACTGCCATGACAAGGAAATTTCGTGTCGCCGTGATCGGCGCGGGCATTGCCGAGCGCCATCTCACAGGTTTCGGATGGAATGCGGACCTGTTCGAGGTGCCGGTGCTCTGCTCGCTCGACGAGGATCGCGGCCGCGGCCTCTGCGAGAAATACGGCATTCCCGAATATGTCCAGAACGCCGAAACCCTGTTTTCGCGCGACGACATCGATATCATCGACATCTGCACCCCGCCGCACAGTCATTTCGATCTCGCCCGCCGGGCGCTCGAGGCGGGCAAGCACGTCATCTGCGAAAAGCCGCTGTTCGGTTCGGTTGCCGATGTCGACGCGATGGCCGAGATCGCAAAAGCGACCGGCCGCACGATCATGCCGATCTTCCAGTATCGCTATGGCATGGGCCTGCAGAAACTGAAGCGGCTGGTGGAGCTTGGCCTGACCGGACGCGCCTTCATGACCACGATCGAGACCCATTGGTGGCGCGCGCCGGACTATTTTGCCGTCGACTGGCGCGGCAAGTGGAAGACCGAGCTTGGAGGCGGCCTCGTCGGCCATGCCATCCATGCCCATGACATGCTGAATTACATCCACGGACCCTGCGACGAGGTCTTCGCCTATGGCGCGACGCTCAACAATGAGATCGAGACCGAGGATACGATGGCGCTCGCCGTCAGGATGAAGAACGGTTCGCTCGCGGCGCTTTCGATGACGCTCAACTCGCATGAGGAGATTTCGCGCCTGCGCTTCTGCTTCGAGAATGTGACGGCGGAGAGTATCCACGAACCCTATACGATGGGCCGCGACCCCTGGCGCTTCATTGCGAAGGACGAGGCGCACCAGAAGCTGGTGGAGGCGGCATTCGCCGAAATGCCGAAAACCGAGGACGGCTACACCCGCCAGTTCGAATTGTTCTATCATGCGCTTGCGGAAGGCGGCGCGCCGCCGGTAACGCTTCAGGACGCGCGCAATTCTCTGGAACTGGTGACGGCGGCCTACCATTCCGACCGGAGCGGCCTTCCTGCGCCGATGCCGATCACGGCAGACCATCCGCTCTACCGGTCGTGGCTGCCTGAATTGGGATAGTCCGGCCGTGGCGGAGAACCGAGAGGGCGAAGAAGAAGGCACGGGCGGCGGCCGAAAGGTGCGCCTGCTCGCCGCCAAGCGGCTCTATCAGGTCGTCGCGCGACGGATCGCGCGGATGATCGAGGAGAATCAGGGCCGCCCCGGCTGGCACCTGCCGTCCGAACGCGAGCTTGCCGAACAGCTGGAGGTCAGCCGCACGGTCGTGCGCGAGGCCGTCATCGCGCTTGAAATGCGCGGCATTGTCGAGGTTCGCGGCCGCGCCGGCATCGTCGTGCTGCCGGCCCATGTCAACGCACTGTCCTTCGACGCGCTCAACACCGATATCGGACCGGGTCCTTTCGAGCTTCTGGAGGCACGGCTGGCGCTGGAGTCGAGTGCGGCGGCTCTCGCGGCCGAACGGGCCACGCGCTACGACATCATGGAACTAGAGGAATGCATCGAGCGCATGCAGCTTGAGACCGACGAGGTGTTCCTCAACGAGAAAGGCGACCGTGAATTTCACCTGACCATCGCCAACATGACCGGCAACGCGATCATCCTGTCGATGATCCAGGCGCTCTGGGACCAGCGGGACACATCGCGCATGTGGAGCCGCGTGCATCGTCACATCCATGCGCCGAAGGTTCGCGCCTTGTGGATCGGCGATCACTACGCCATCGTGGCCGGCCTGAAGATGCGCAACGGCGAGGCCGCGCGCCACGCCATGGAACGTCATATCAACAATGTCACGGATGAGCTCCTGCGGGCCGATGAGCTTGGCCGCTTCTCATCCGGCGAAGCGGAAGAATGAGGAGGTGTGAGCGCCCATGCTGAAGGGTTTCGAGCATGTCGGCATGACCGTCAGCAACATCGACAAGAGCCTGAATTTCTACGTCGATCTGCTCGGCCTGAAACTGGTCGTCCGTCGCTCCGGCGACGAGCGCTCCGATGGCGCGCCGATCGACCGGCACCGGGCGGGCCATCAGCTCTGCTTTCTGGATGCCGGCAACGGCATGCTGGAGATCATGGGGCCTGCGACCGGCGCGCTCAAGGCCGAGGATGTCGCCGCCGGGCGCGCCGGCCTTCGCCACCTGACCTTTCGTTTCGACGATGTCGAGGCGCTTTACGCAAGGCTGGAGGCGGCCGGCGTGGAAATGGTGGAAGCCCCGCGCCAGGCCTATAACCGCGACATCATCAGCAAGGTCGCCTTCTGCCGCGATCCCGACGGCATCCTGATCGAGCTCGTTGAGCGCTGAGCTTTCCCGAGCGCATCGGCCCGAAAATCGGAATCGATTTTCGGAAAGCACGATGCGTCGATTCAATAGGTTAGAGCGTCCTTTGTGCGTCCGAATGGACGCACGGCGCTCTAAATGCATGTGCCGGTCCCGGGGTGCGGGACCGGCCGTTTTCGCCATGCGGGCTGCCCGATGCCCTCAGAGCATGCCGGCGGCGCGCGGCAGCCAAAGGCTGAGGCTCGGGATGAAGGTGAGCGCGAGCAGCATGGTGATCAGGATCGCCATGAAGAACCAGGTCTCCCGGATCATCTCCGACAGCGGTATCCCGTTCAAGGCCTTGATGATGAAGAGCAATATCCCGTAGGGCGGAGTGATCAGCCCGATCATCATGTTGAAGACCAGCACGATGCCCAGATGGTTGAGATCGATGCCCAGCGCCGCGGCCGTCGGAATGAAGAGCGGGGTGACCACCAGCATGATCGTCGATACATCGAGAATGCAGCCGAGCAGCAGGTAGAGGATGTTGAGCAGGATCAGGAACTGCCAGGTCTCCAGCTGGAAGCTCTCGAACAGGTGGAAGACCGCCTGGGGCACCCGCTCGACGGTGATCACGTAATTGAAGATGAAGGCGCCGCAGAGCACCATGGTGACGACCGCCGTGGTCTTCATGCTGGCGACCACCACGTTCCAGAAGGAGCGCAGGCCAAGCACCCTGTAGGCGAAGACGGCGAGCAGCAGGGCATAAAGCGCCGAAACGGCGGCTGCCTCGGTCGGGGTGAATATGCCCGAATAGATGCCGCCGAGCAGGATGATCGGCATCAAGAGCGCCGGGAAGGCGCGGATGATGATCAGCGGCAGGGCGCGGAACGGCACGGCCTGTTCGATCGGAAAACCACGGACCTTGGCCATGATGCCGACGGCAACCGCCATGACGGTGCACATCAGGATCGCCGGCACGACGCCGCCGAGGAAGAGTACGCCGACCGACGTCGATGAGATCAGCGCATAGAACACCATCGGGATCGACGGCGGGAAGATCGGCCCGACGACCGCGGAGGCGGCCGTCAGCGCGCCAGCGAATCCGCGCGGGTATCGGCCCTCCTTCATCATCATCTCGGTGATGATCTTGCCGACGCCGGCGGCGTCCGAGATCGCCGATCCGCTCATGCCGGAAAAGATCAGGCTGGTGAAGATGTTGACCTGCGCCAGGCCGCCGGGAAGCCGGCCGACGACGGCGAGCGCGAAGTCCAGCAGCCTGTCGGAAATCTTGCCCTCGTTCATCACATTGGCGGCAAAGATGAAGAGGGGCACGGCAAGCGCGACGAAATTGCCGAACACGCCATTCAGCACGTTCTCGGCGGCAAGCCCGACATCGCGGCCGGCCAGAAACAGGTAGAAGATGCTGGCGACGATCATCGAAATGCCGAAGGGCAGCCCGGTGATGGTGATCGTCACCATGATGACCAGCATGACGATCAGCGCATGCTCGGAAAGAAATGCCATGTCAAAAGTCCCCCGTCAGATCTCTTCGGTCCATCTGGGCCCGAAAAGACGCATGAGCCGCCAGATTGCCTGCACGGTAAAACCGAACAGGAACAGCAGGTAGCAGCCATAGACCAGGTTCATCGGAATGCGGAGAACCGAGCTCTTCTTGCGTGTCAGAAAATCGAGATAGTCCCAGGTATAGGGGATCAGCAGGGCGAAGGCGGCGATGAGCATGACCATGGAAAACATGGTGAAAAGCCGCCGCGTGCGCTCCGGGACGATGTCATAGACAACGTCGAAGGAGACGTGCTCGCGGATCGGCACGCAAAACGCCGCCGCCCAGAAGACCGCCCAGACGAAGGCGATCATGGTGAATTCCTCGGTCCACAGAAGCGGCCGGTTCATCACGTAGCGGTAGAAGATCTGGATGATGAAGCCGACAAAGGCCGAAAGAAAGAACAGGGCGCCGATCGTGTCCGCGACGCCTTTTAGAAAAATGCCCCACTTTCGCAGGGCATGGGCTTTGTCTCGGGCCGCCATGGCGGATCACTCGGCCAGCTGGTTGATCTGTTCGATCCAGCCTTCGGGCCAGTCCGCCGCGCGCGGCGAATTCATGTAGGCCTCCTGGACATGGGCGCGGAACGCGTCGACATCCGGCGTCGTGACGACCAGGCCTTCGCCTTCGAAGAAGGCAACGAGGTCCTGTTCCACCTTCACACGCTCGGCATTGTTCCAGTCGCAGGCCGCCTTGGCGGCCTTGGTGACGGCTTCCTTCTGCGCGTCATCCAGTTCATCCCAGAAGATGTTGGAGACGGAGAAGTTGATCGCGTCGACAAGATGCGAGGTGAGCGTGATCTGGTCGGTGACTTCGTAGAACTTCGCCGCCTCGACGGTCGGCAGCGGGTTGTCCTGGGCATCGATCGTGCCGGTCTGCAAGCCGAGATAGACCTCGCCGAAGGGCAGCGGCGTCGGGTTGGCGCCGAGCGCCTGGCCGAGGAACAGCCATGCATCCGAGCTCGGCATGCGCAGCTTCACGCCGGCAAGATCGTCCGGGGTCTGGATGTCCATCTCATCGCGCAGGTTCAGCTGGCGCGTGCCGAGATAGCAGGCGTCGAGAAGCTTGATGTCCATCTCGTCGGAGACAGTCTGCTTGAACTCCGTTCCGATATCGCTTGCCAGGAAGGCGCGGTAGTGTTCCGGGCTCTGGAACAGGTAGCCGGCTGTCAGAAGGCCGTATTGCGGCAGCGCGTCGGCAATCAGCTGGTACGACACATAGGTCATTTCCGCGTTGCCGCGCTGCAGCGCGTCGAGATCGGCGCCCTGGCCGAACAGAGAGCCCGAATCATAGATTTGCACGTCGAACGTGCCGGGCATTTCCTTTTCGATTTCGTCCTTGAAGACATGAAGCGCCTTGGTGTGCAGGTCGGTCGGCACGCTCGGCACGGTCATCTTCAGTTCGATCGGATCCTGGGCCAGAGCGGGCGTCGCGATGAATACGGAGCACAGCAGAGCCTTGGCGATAAGTGACTTCTTCAAGATCATTCCTCCCTAAACGTCAGGTCAGCCGGGCTCCTCATGTAGCAAAATGTCCCGGCGGGCAAAATGGACTTTACGGGTTTCGATCACTGATGTAAATACTGATTGTATCAGTTGTAGGATAAAGCATCTGACCAATATGCGGAAAGGAATATCATGCTGGCGGACAGTGATCTCAGAGGCGTTGTGGGGGCGTGCGTCACGCCGGTGACGCCCGAATTCGAAATCGACGTTCAGCGCCTCAAGTCGCATATGGAATTCGTGCTTGCCGAAGGCTGTTCATTCGTTTCCGAATTCGGCACGACGGGCGAGGGGGCTTCCTTCTCGACCCGTCAGAAGGCGGCCGCCCTGCGCGCGCTCGCCGCAGCCGGAATGGATATGAAACGCCATATCCCGGGCGTTGTTGCCTCTGCCGTCGATGAGGCCGGCGGCATGCTTGCGGCGATCGCGGATGTCGGCGCGCGGGCGGCGCTGGTCATCCCGCCCTATTATTACACGCCGTCCTCCAGCGAGGCGGTTGCCGACTTCTATGAGGCGATGATCAGGCGGGCCGGATCACCGGATATCGAGATCGTGCTTTACAATTTTCCGCATTTCTCCGGCGTCGCATTCGATGTGCCGCTGGTTGAGGTCATGCTGGAGCGGTTCGGAGAACGCATCATCGGCATCAAGGATTCCACCGGCAACCTTGCCGACGGCCTGAAGCTGATCGAGGCTTTTCCGCAATTGTCGATCTTCACCGGCGATGACCGGATCCTGCCGGAAATGGTTGCCGCCGGCGGCGCTGGTATGATCGGTGGTATGACAAATCCCTATCCCGCTGATACAGTAAGGCTCTATTCCGGGCCGGTTACCGATGCGTTGCGCGTTCGGGCCAGTCGGCGGATCGAGGCCGTGGATGCGCATGGCGGCGCCACGGCGCTGAAGGCGCTGGTTGCGGAAATGCGCGGCGACGATGCATTCCGCCGAACGGTGCCGCCGCTTTCGCCGGCCGGTGCGGACGTCATGCAGAAGGTTCGCGTCGCGGACGAGCCGGTTGCCGGATGAGGCGCATGCGCGTGACGCATGCTTCGGCGTGGTGGGAAAGCAAGGAGGAACGGGCGTGGTGAAACAGGGTGCGGCCGAGGCCGGTCAGGCGGGCGTCAAGGACGCCGCCTACGACCTTTTTCAGGATGCGCTGATGAGCGGGCAGCTCAGGCCCGGGCAGATGGTCTCCCAGCGCGCGCTGGTGGACATGCTGAACCTTTCGATCGGCGCGCTGCGCGAGCTTCTGCCGCGGCTTCAGGCCGAGGGGCTCGTCAGCGTGCTGCCGCAGCGCGGCATCCTGATCCCGGCGATCGACCTGTCTATGATTCGCAACACGTTCCAGATGCGTGCGGCCCTTGAGCGCGAGGCAGTGATCCACGCGGTCAGGGAGATGTCCGATGCCGTGCTTGAAAGTCAGCGCAAGCTGCATACGGATATCGTCGAGGCGGTGAAAAAGGCGCCGACGCCGGAGCTTCTGGCGCGCGGCCAGGAGATCGATACCGGCTTCCACAACCTCCTGATCTCCGCCACCGACAACGAGCTCTTGCGCAATGCCTACAACATCAACGCCATCCGCATGCGCCTGATCAAGCTCGACCGGATCCGGCTCAACGAGACCGTGCTGCCGGAAGCTTTCGGCGATCACCTGGCGGTGATCGACGCCATCCAGAAACGCGACCGAATCGCCGCCATCGATGCGATGGACAAGCATGTGCGCAATGCCCGAAACCGCGCGCTTCAGCTTTGAGATCATTCACGAAATCCGGGGAGCAGAGAGATGCTGAAAGCCTTGAACCTGCGCGTTGCGGCCCTTGAGGACGCAAGCGGGCTGAACGGCGAATTGCCGCGTTTTTCCTGGAGCGTGAGCGGCGATGCGAAGGCGCAACAGGCCTTCCGGGTGGTCGCGGGCAGCAACCTTGATGACCTCGCGGAGGGGCGGGGCGACCTCTTCGACAGCGGCAGGCGAGAGGGCAGTTGGCCGGGGATGGTCTGGGACGGCGCGCCGCCCGCCTCCGACCGCGCCGTCTGGTGGTCGGTCGAGCTTTGGGACGAGGACGGGCAGGGCTCGGGCTTCGCTCCGCCTGTCCGTTTTTTCACCGGGCTTCGGGCCGAGGACTGGGAGGCGGAGTGGATCGCGCGTTATTTCGTGCTGCCCGCCGGCCGCGACGTGCCGCAGGGCAACCGCTACGACAACCGGTTTCAGGCGCGGCCTGCCGATTATCTGCGCCGGGCCGTGGCACTGGACGAAAAGCCGGTGCGCGCCCTTGCCTATGTCACCGCGCTCGGGCTCTACGAGTTTTTCATCAACGGCGCCCGCGTTGGCGACCACGTGATGGCGCCGGGCTGGACGGATTATCACACCCGCGTCGAATACCAGACCTTCGATGTGACAGACATGTTCGCTGCCGGCGAAAATGTCATCGGCGCGATCCTCGGCGAGGGCTGGTATTCCGGCCGGATCGGCCACAACCAGCGCCGCGCCGGCAACCATTACGGCGGCCGCCCCGCCTTCAAGTGCCAGATCCACCTGGAATATGCCGATGGGCGCGTCGAGAGGGTCGTCAGCGACGGCAACTGGCAGACGGCGCAAGGCCCGATCCTCTACAGCGATTTCCTGGCCGGCGAGGCTTATGACGCGCGCCTCGAGATCGACGGCTGGAACGCGGCCGGCTTCGATGCCGCCGCCTGGCAGCCTGTCGAGGTCTTCATCCCCGAGCCCGGCGCGCCGCTCCTTGATGCACAGCGCGTGCAGCCCGCCCGCGAGGTGGCGCGGTTCGAAGGTCGCTTCCTCCACGAAAAGGGCGGCATGCGGATCTATGATTTCTCGCAAAACCTTGCGGGCTATGCCGAACTCAGGGTGAATGCTCCGGCAGGCACCGTCTTCCGCCTGCGCTTTGCCGAGCGGCTGACCGAGGATGGCGCGCTCTACCTCGACAATATGCGCTACGCGGTGAACGAGGATATCTACATCGCCGGGGGCAAGGGCGAGGAGGCGTTCAAGCCGCGCTTCACCTTCCGGGGCTTCCAGTATGCGGGTCTCGTCATAGAGGGCGCGGCGGAGAGCGAGCCGGAAATCACCGCGATCGCCATCCAGACCGACACCCCGGTCCGCGGCAGGATCGAAACCGGCAACCCGCTGGTCAACAAGCTGTTGTCGAATATCGTCTGGGGCCAGCGCGGCAACTTCCTGTCGGTGCCCACCGATTGCCCGCAGCGCGACGAGCGCTATGGCTGGTCCGCGGATGCGCAGGTGTTCTGGCGCACGGCCGGCTACAACATGGATGTCGAGGCCTTCCTCAACAAATGGATGGTGGATCTTGCCGACGGACAGTCGCCGGAGGGAGCCTTTCCCGATGTCGCCCCGACCAAGCCGCTCAATCCCTATCGCCTGACCCCGCAGCCCGGCGCGCCCGGCTGGGGCGATGCCCCCATCATCATGGCCTGGCACCATTTTCTGCGCTATGGCGACCGGGAGCTCCTCGTCGGGAACTACGACCGTTTCGTAGCATGGATGGACTATATCGAGGCCGCCAATCCGGACGGGCTGCGCGTCAACCGCAACAACAACAATTACGGCGACTGGCTGAATGTCGGCCCGAAGACCGATCCCTTCCTGGTGGCGAGCGCCTACTGGGTGCATCTCGCCGACCTGATGGAGAAGATTGCTGGCGCGACAGGGCGGGACAGGGCTCGCTGGACGGCATTGGGCACGCGCCTGCGAGAGGCCTTTGTCGAGGCCTATTGGCGCGACGGCAGGCTGATCTCCGATACGCAGACGGCCTATCTCCTGGCGCTCGACTTCGCCATCCTGCCCGAGGCCTTGCGCGGCGCGGCGGCCTCTCGCCTCAAGGCGCTCTTCGAGGCGGCGGACTGGCACCTGCAGACAGGTTTTCTCGGCGTGCGCCATGTCTGCCCGGTGGTTGCCGATCATATCGGGTCGGCCCGCGCCGTCGATCTCTTGCTGAAGGAAACCTATCCCTCCTGGGGTTTTTCGATTGCCCACGGCGCAACGACCATCTGGGAACGCTGGGACGGCTGGACGCCGGAAGGCGGCTTTCAGAGCCCGAACATGAACTCCTTCAACCATTATGCCTATGGCGCGGTCGGCGAGTGGATCTGGTCGCGTCTAGCCGGCATCGACTGGAGCGCTGCGGGACCGGGCTACGGCCATGTTCTGGCGCGCCCGGTCTTCGATCGCCGCATCGGCCACGTCACGGCGGCCTACGAGGCGCGCACGGGCACTGTGGAAAGCCGCTGGCGGATCGACGGAGACGCCGGCGCATGGGATCTGGTCCTGCCGCCCTCCGTTGCGGCGGATGTCGAACTGCCGGAGGGACTTGGCGCCGTGACAGTCGACGATGCGCCGTTTGCGGGGCGTCATCTTCACCTTGCCTCCGGACCGCATCGCTTCCGCTTCTTCCTTCCCGGCTGATTTTTTTCCGAGCGTTGTCTCTGTCCGCGCGACGGCGGCAAACGCAGGGGCCGGCAACTTGCCGCATGCACGCGAAGCCCGGGGAGGGCGAGTTTCGACTTGCATTCGGTCAATTCCTGTGGTGTAAATTTAAAACGGAATGACGTTTCAAAAAAAATGGTCCGCATGTTTGAATTTGCGGCCAGTCTGGAACGGATCACGTCGGAAAAGGCCTGCCGGGAGGAACAATGCGGGTCGGCTGAACGACGGGGCGGCCTTTGCCGTGCGTTCCAAAAGGGAGGGGTTATGGTTGTTTCTCGCAGGACTTTCTTGATGGTTTCGGGCGGTTTGGCGCTTGGCGCCGGCTTGCCGGCTGCTCCGGCCTGGGCGCAGCAAAAGAGCATCCGCCACTTCTGGTGGGGCAATCCGGAGCGCGACAGGCGCACCTTCGCCTATATCGACTGGTTTCAGCAGGCCCACCCCGATATTGCGGTGTCCGGCGAAACCATCGGCTGGGGGGATTACTGGGCCAAGATGGCGACGCAGACGGCCGGCCGGAACATGGCTGACATTGTGCAGATGCCTTATATCTACCTGCATGAATATGTTCAGCGCGGCGCGCTCGTCCCGCTTGATGACTACCTTGGAAGCGGCATCGATGTCAGCTTCTATGACGAAGGCGCGCTCGATAGCGGCATGGTCGACGGGATGCTCTACGGCATCAATATCGGCGCGACGAGCCAGGTCATTCCCTATAACCAGCGCGTTTTTGACGAGGCGGGCGTCGCCTTCGACAGGTTCGGCTGGACGACGGATACATTCGCCGATGCCTGCCAGAAGATTACGGATGCGACGGAAGGAGCCGTTACCGGCAGCGAGGATTTGTCGCTTTATATCGAGAATTTCGAGGTCTGGGGCCGTGAAAATGGCCATGATCTCTATTCGAAGGACGGCGAGCTTCAGGTGACGGCCGAGGACGTCGGGTCCTATTGGCGGTTCTGGACCGACCTGCGCAAGGCGGGCATTATCGAGGGCCCGGACGCGACCGTGCGTGTCGACAAGCCGATGAGCGATCTCGGCATCGTCAGCGGCACCACGGCGACCACCTTCCGTTATGCCAATCAGGCCGTGGCCGTTCAGAGCCTGATGCAGGACCCCGTGGGCCTGGCAATGGTGCCGCGCCGCGCCGGCATGGCATACGGGCAATATATATTGCCGTCGATGTATCTCTCGATTTCCCGCGATGCCGAGAATATCGATGCCGTTCTGGCCTATATCAATGACTGGGTGTCGAGCCCGGATGCCATTCGGGTCCTGGGTATCGATCGCGGTATTCCGCCGAGCGCGATGGGACGCGACGCGCTGATGCCGGTGCTCTCCGATACCGAAGCCAAGGTCGTCGATTATTACGCCGGCATTCAGGGCAAGGTCGGTCCCGTGCCCAATCCCGCGCCGAAGGGGGTCGGAGAGGTCAGGGACAGCTTCATGCGGACGGGCACAGATGTCGTCCTGGGCTATGTTTCGCCCGAAGACGGAGCCGCGCGCTTTGTGGAGGATGCGGCGGCTATTCTTGAACGCGCGCGTATGTGAGCGCGCGTTCACGCGAAAAAACCTGTCTGGCCCCGCGGCGTTCCGACGCCTTTATCGCCGGGCATCGTTGCCATGAAAAGGAGGAGTTTATGGCCGTTTCACGTAGAAAATTTCTGACCACAACGGGCGGACTGGCGCTGGCCGCCGGTCTGCCGTCCATGCCGGCGTTTGCCCAGGACCGCAGCATCCGCCATTTCTGGTGGGGCAATCCTGAGCGCGACAGACGCACCTTTGAGGTGATCGAGGTCTTTGAAAAGAACCATCCGGGCATTTCCGTGTCGGGCGAGACGATCGGCTGGGGCGACTACTGGACCAAGATGGCCACCCAGACAGCCGGCCGCAACATGGCCGATCTGGTGCAGATGGACTATCGCTTCCTGTTCGAATATGTGCGTCGCGGCGCGCTGCAGGAGCTCGATCCCTTCATCGGCAACGGCCTCGACCTCTCGAATTTCGACAAGGGTCCGCTGCAGGGCGGCATGGTCGACGGCAAGCTTTATGCGCTGAACATCGGCTCCAACAGCCAGGTTTTCGTCTACAACGAGACTATCTTCGAGGAAGCCGGCGTCGCCGATACCGACGTGATCAACTGGACCTGGGATCAGTTCGCCGATGTCTGCAAGACCATTACCGAGGCGACCGGCGGCAAGGTCAAGGGCTCCGACGACTGCTCGGTGGTTCTCGAAGTCTGCGAAGTCTGGATCCGTCAGAATGGCAGCAGCTTCTTCGGTCCCGAGGGCGACGTCACCGTCACGCCGGATATCATCGCGGATTACTGGCAGTTCTGGCGCGATCTGAGGGACGCCGGCGTGCTTCGCTCCGCCGACAAGTCGCTTGATGCCAACCTGCCGATGTCCGATGTCGGCATCGTCGCAGGCGATACCGCGATCTCCAATTTCTGGTCGAACCAGATCGTCGGCGTTCAGGCGCTGATGCAGGACCCGGTCGGCGCCGCCATGGTGCCGCACAAGCAGGGCGGCGATCCCGGCCAGTTCATCAAACCGTCGATGTTCATGAGTCTGACGCGCGACAGCGAGGATCCGGAAGCGGCGATCATGTACATGAACGACTGGATCAACAATCCGGAGGCGACCAAGGTTCTTGGCCTGGAACGCGGCATTCCCGCCAATCCGGATGTCCGTGCGGCGCTGGCGCCGGACTTCACCCCGGCCGAAAAGGTCTCGGTGGACTACTTCAACGCCATCCAGGACAAGGTCGGGCCGCTGCCGCCGCCCGAACCGAAGGGCGCCGGCGAAGTGCGTGACGCCTTCATCCGTGCCGCCACCAATGTGGTGCTCGGCGACATCGCGCCGCAGCAGGCGGCCGAAGTGTTCGTTGACGATGCCCAGGCGATCATCGATCGCGCCCGCTGATCAAGGACCGGTCCCCGCTTTGCGTCGGGGACCGGCTCTTCCGTCTGAAAGAGTGGTTCGATGAAGAATACGAAAGCGCGCAACGCTTCCGGCTACATGTTCCTGACGCCATGGCTGATCGGGTTCTTCCTGCTCGCCATCGGTCCGATCCTGGTCTCGCTCTATCTGTCATTCACGCGCTATGACATGGTCGGCGACCCGCGCTGGACCGGGCTCGACAACTACATCTACATGTTCACCCGCGACCGGCGGTTCTGGAAGACGCTGGAAGTCACCTTCCATTATGTCGTCTTCGCCGTTCCGCTTCGGCTGATCATGGCGCTCGGCGTTGCCATGCTGCTCGACAAGGGCTTGCGGACGATCGGGCTTTACCGCGCGATCTTCTACCTGCCGTCGCTGCTCGGCGCGTCTATCGCGATCGCGATCCTGTGGCGGCAGCTATTCTCGATCGACGGCGTGGTCAACCAGGTGCTCGCCGTCTTCGGCATTCAGGGCATCGGCTGGATCACCAATCCCTCAACCTCGATCTACACGCTGATCGTGCTGGCGATCAGCCGGCCCTCGGGGCTGCTGACGACGGGCCC
>NZ_CFHTCS010000020.1:0-25584 GCF_984369615.1 Martelella sp.
CGGAAAGCGCCTCCGGCGGCTCGAGGAAGAAGTCGCTGGCGATCTGGACATCTGAAAGCCTGTCGTCGCGTATCTCGAGGTCGGCGACCACCAGCTTGCCGCCGGGAACCTTGTATTCGCCATGCATGCTCTGGAACTCCTGCCTTGCATTCGTGTGCCGGAAAACCGGTCGCTCATCCATAGACCCGCCGGTCCGCCCGGCGCAAGCCGGGCGGCCTTATGATCCCTGTCATGGAATGGTCGCGAAAATCGGTCTATCTGGTGGAGGGAAGAGAAAGGGAGGAGAGGGTCATGGTTGCCTTCGAGCATTTTGCCGATATGGACGATGTCTGGGGCCTGACGGAGCGCGTGGAAAGCCTGCGCGACCTGGTGGCAAACGAGGCGCGCCCGATCCTGCAGGGTTTCGGGCCGGAGGCGGCGTCTCTGCCGGGCATCGTCAATCTGGCGCATTACCTGGCGCTGCGCCATCACGACGTGCGGCCGCTGCAGCGCGCGCTGATGCGCCACGGGCTTTCCTCGCTTGGCCGGCTGGAAAGCCGGGTTCTGCCCACGCTCGATGCCGTGCTTGTCGCCCTTGCGGCGCGCGCCGGACGGCAGAGCCCCGTGCCGCTGCCATCGTCGGAGACATTCTTCGCGGGCGAGGCGCGGCTGGAACAGGCCACCGACCTGATGTTCGGCCCGCCGCCGGCGCACCGGCGCAGCCGCATCATGGTAACGCTCGCGAGCGAGGCGGCCGAGGACCCGGCTTTCGTTGCCGATCTCGTGCGCCGCGGCATGGATATCGCCCGCATCAACTGCGCCCATGACGGACCGGAGGCCTGGCGGGCCATGGCGAAACACGCACGGGCGGCGGGCGATGCGGCCGGGCGGCGCATCACCGTGCTGATGGATATCGCCGGCCCCAAGATCCGCACCGAGCAGGTTCTGCTGGCCGAGCGGAAGCTGAAGGCCAATGTCGGCGACCGCATCCGCCTGGTGGCCTCCGACGAGCCGTCGCTTTTCGACGATGTCCGCTTCGCCGTCAGCGTCTCGCTGCCGGAAATGGTGACCCGGCTCAAGGTCGGCGACCGGGTGCTCTATGACGATGGCAAGCTGCAGACCGTGGTGACCGAAGTCGCCGACGGCATGGCGGTGATCAGGGTCGAGCGCGCCAAGGCGAACGGCGCGCGGCTGAAGCCCGAAAAGGGGCTGAACCTGCCCGATACCGCGCTCGGGCTCTCGCCGCTGACGGCCAAGGATGAGGGCGACATTTCGACTGTGGTCGAATGCGCGGACATGGTCGGCTATTCCTTCGTCTCGCGCCCGGAAGACCTCGACCTGCTTGATCGGGAACTCGGCGCCGGCGGCAACGGCAATCCGGGGCTCGGCGTCGTTGCCAAGATCGAGCGGCCGGAAGCGGTGAGGAACCTGCCTGCGCTGATCGCGCGCGCCGCCGGAAAAAGGGAGTTTGCCGTCATGATCGCGCGCGGCGATCTTGCAGCCGAGATCGGTTTCGAGCGACTGGCAGAAATGCAGGAGGAGATTCTGTGGATCTGCGAGGCGGCAGGCGTTCCGGTGATCTGGGCAACGCAGGTGCTCGAAAATCTGGTCAGGACCGGGGTGCCCTCGCGCGGTGAGATGACCGATGCGGCCATGGGCGCGCGCGCCGAATGCGTGATGCTGAACAAGGGGCCGGCAGTGGGCGAGGGGGTCTCCACGCTCGACACCCTGCTTGCCCGTATGGACGAACACATGTTCAAGAAGACGCCGGAACTGAGGGCGCTGAAAAGCTGGTAGCGCAAAACGCTCCGCCCTCCCTCCCGACAGGCGAAAACCGCCGGCGCGAGGCGCTGGCGGTTCGTTTTCGCAAGTGGCAGGGTCAACGGGTCGGGTCGGATTCTCGCCCGGGCCCGACGAGGCTCAAAAACCGGTGCCGCGACCGACTTCCGAGCGGATCGTCGCCAGGAGAATCTGCATGTCGAGCATGAAGCTGTAGTTCGACACGTAATAAAGGTCGCACATGATGCGGGCGCGCGCCTCGCCGCGCCGGGTCGTCGGGCCGCGCCATCCGCGGATCTGGGCAAGGCCGCTCAGTCCAGGGCGCATGACGTGGCGCTGGTGGTATTCCGGCACGAGTTCCTCGAACAGCATGCCGCTCGCCAGCATGCCGACGGCGTGGCAGCGCGGGCCGATCAACGACATGTCGCCGCGCAGGACGTTGAAGAGCTGAGGCAGCTCGTCGATATTCGACCTTCGCAGGAAAGCGCCGATCTTGGTGATGCGCGGATCGTTTTCGACCGTCTGCTTCACGCCCGTCTTGTCGCCGAGATCGTTGCGCATGGAGCGGAACTTGAAGATGTTGATCTTCTTTCCGTAACGTCCCCAGCGCACCTGGCTGAAAAAGACCGGGCCGGGACTGTCAAGTTTGATGAGGATCGCCACGACCAGAAAAAGCGGTGCAAGCGCAACCAGCGCACCAAAAGAAATGGCGATATCGAACAGGCGCTTCAGCGCCAGTTGCAGTTTTCGTTTTCTGGAATTGTCAGAAAAAACAAGCTCGTGGCCAAATGCCCGACGGGGCAATGAGGTCAGTTCCTGAATATGGGCCGTGGGGGAGGCCTGAAAATCCGCCGCGCTCACTGAAGCACCCTCTGTGTTTGCAATCGCTTATATTGTTAAGATGAATTGAATGTATCCTGTTCTAACTCGTCTCCGCAAAAAAGTCATTAGCTGATGCCGCTTTTTTGATCTGTTTTCGCCGCAAACGAGACAGGCGGAACTTGACGTTAACTGGAGCGCGCAGTCTTTCTCCCGGAGCCCCGCAGTAATTTATTTGTATAGTGCTGGATTTATTGTTCTTTTTGGATTTTGTCAAGATTTCCGAGAAGCGGCGGCCGCTTCCGTTCAAGTCCAGCCATGCGGCTGGCGAAAGGCAGACCTGCATGCCAGCATAGCTCAGCCATCGGAAGCGCGCCTGACATCTGCCGGTCCGGCTTAATGTTTGCAGACAAAAGAGAAATTAACATGCTGAAGAAACTGGAGCGGGCGAAGGGATTCGAACCCTCGACCCCAACCTTGGCAAGGTTGTGCTCTACCCCTGAGCTACACCCGCTCATCACACCGGTCGGGGGTAAGGCTGTGACCGGCGGTGTCACCATGTCGGCGACGAGGGCGTATATGGCCTAACCCGATTTCAAATGCAACAGGCAAATGACGGATTTCTGGTTTTTTTTGCAGTTGGAAAATAACGCATTCATTTCAGGCTCTTAGTAGAAGGGTCGCCGCGATCGGCGGGAAAGGGCCTGAGCCGGCCCGCCGGATATGCGGCGAGCGGAGGCGCGTTTCGCTGGCGCGCCTCGTTCGCGCATCGTGGCCGAGAAGAGATTCCAGCGGCCGCCCGGGGCTGCCGGAAGCGCAGCGCCAGACCGTCCCTTTCTGTCTGGACAAGTGGCTTTTTCGGCGATAACAAGGTTGCTGACACGAAACTGCAAGCAAAAAATGCGGTTTTCTGCAATTTTGACATTTGCTTTCGAGCGCAATCAGCCAAGGTGCGGCAAGACCACGTTTTCAGGAACAATCGGGAGGACAAGAACATGACCGAGATCATGCTGGTGGCCAGCGGCGACCTGCGCGAGAGCGCCAATACCAAATGCTGGCCGACGCAGAAGGCGATGGAGGACAAGCTTGCCGCCGTCGTTGCCGAAATGGGCCACACGCTGAGACGCGCGCACCCGGAAAAGCCCGCGGGCCACGGTTTCATCGCCACCCAGCGCGAGGGTATGGATGTCTTCAGGACGATCGATCCGAATGCGCCGGTCATCGTGGCGGAGGCCGTCTGGCAGTATTCCCACCACGTCCTGCCAGGACTGTCCTCGCACAAGGGCCCGATCCTGACGGTCGCCAACTGGTCGGGACAGTGGCCGGGTCTCGTCGGCCTCCTGAACCTCAACGGATCGCTGACCAAGGCCGGAATCGCCTATTCCTCGCTCTGGAGCGAGACCTTCGAGGATGATTTCTTCCGTTCTGGCCTCAAAAGCTGGCTCGAGAGCGGCGCGATTGCCCACGACGAAAGCCATGTCCGCCCGTTCGATGCCGCCGCAGTGCCGGCGGAGCTTTCGAGGCTCGCCGACGATATCGCCGTCGATATGGCCGGCAACAAGGTGATCATGGGCGTCTTCGACGAGGGCTGCATGGGTATGTACAATGCCATCATCCCCGATGAGATGCTGATGCCGCTCGGCGTGTTCAAGGAGCGGCTGTCGCAGTCGGCGCTCTATCACGCGACCAAACAGGTTCCCGAAGAGGAAGCGCGCGCGGCCTATCAATGGATGCTCGACAAGGGCATGACCTTCCATTTCGGCGCGGACCCGAAGGAGGAGCTGACCGAGGAGCAGGTCATCGACCAGTGCCGCATGTATATTGCCGCGGTCCGGCTTGCCGATTTCTTCGGCTGCGAGGCGATCGGCATTCAGTACCAGCAGGGGCTGAAGGATCTGCTGCCGGCCTCCGACCTGGTGGAAGGCATGCTCAACAATGACGAGCGCCCGCCGGTCACCCGTGACGATGGCTCGATCATCCGCGACGGTCAGGCGATCGTGCATTTCAACGAGGTCGATGAATGCGCCGGGCTTGATGCGGTGCTGACCAACCGCCTGCACCGCGCGCTCGGTCAGCCGGTGGAAACGACGCTGCACGATCTGCGCTGGGGCGACGCCGACAAGTCCGGCTCGCGTGACGATTTCGTCTGGGTATTCGAGATCTCCGGCGCCGTGCCGCCTGCCCATCACGAGGGCGGCTGGGCCGGCTCGGAAAGCTATCGCCAGCCGTCCATGTTCTTCCCCTTCGGCGGCGGCACGCTGAAGGGCTATGCGAAGCCCGGCGAGATCGTCTGGAGCCGCATCTTCGTCAAGGACGGCGCGCTTCATATGGATATCGGGCGCGGCCAGGCGGTCAAGCTGCCGCCGGAAGAGTGCGAGCGCCGCAGCCGCGCCACGGATTATCCCTGGCCGATCATGAATGCGGTGCTGACCGGCGTTTCGCGCGACCAGATGATGGCTCGCCACAAGGCCAACCACATCCAGGTCGTCTATGCGCTTTCCGCCGAAGAGGCCGACAAGGCGATGATGGCCAAGGCGGCTCTGGCGGCGAAGATGGGCATGACGGTCAGCCTTTGCGGCGTTTGATCTGCCTCGCCTGACATTACTGCGATGGCCCCGCGTTTGCGGGGCCATTGTTGCATTCGGCGGCGAATGGTGGTGAAAAGGCGCGACACGTTTTCACGCCCATTCGAAGTGCCAGCCGCCATGACCGAGACCAAGACCGCCGATGATCTCTTCACCTTCCTCGACGAACTGGGGATCCCCTACGAGAATCGCGAACACCGTGCGGTCTTCACCGTGGCCGAAGGTGACGACCTGCGGGAGGAAATTCCGGGCGGTCACACCAAGAACCTGTTCGTCAAGGACAAGAAGAGCCGCTATTTCCTGCTCACCGTCGAGGAATATGCGACGGTTGACCTGAAGCAGGTGCACACCCTGATCGGCGCATCGGGCAGGGTTTCCTTCGGCAAGCCGGACGCGCTGATGGACTGTCTCGGCGTCGAGCCGGGCTCGGTCACCGCACTTGGCGCGATCAACGACACGGCGCGTCAGGTCACCTTCATCCTCGATGCCGACCTGATGGAAAACGAGATCATCAATTGCCACCCCCTGCGCAACACCGCGACCACCTCGATCGGGCGCGATGATCTGCTGCGCTTCATCCGGGCGACGGGGCACGAGCCGCTTGTCTTGAAAGTGACGGCGTGACACACGATTTAGAAGCAAAGTCGGAAATAGGCCTTCGGGCCGGACGGGGAGATAGTGATGAGCGGTTTTGACAATCCATATGGCGGGTCTCTTGCAGGGCAGATGAATGTATCGGCCAGTGGCGCGGCAAACGGCGCGACGCCGCCCGGCGAACTGATCAAGGACACGACCACCGCCGATTTCGGCAAGGATGTCATCGAAGAATCGCGCACCCAGCCCGTGCTGGTGGATTTCTGGGCGCCCTGGTGCGGCCCCTGCAAGCAGCTCGGCCCGGTCATCGAAAAGGCCGTGACGGCTGCCGGCGGCAAGGTCAAGCTCGTCAAGATGAACATCGACGATCACCCGGCAATCGCCGGCCAGCTCGGCATCCAGTCCATTCCCGCCGTCATCGCCTTCTCCAATGGGCAGCCGGTCGATGGCTTCATGGGCGCTGTGCCGGAAAGCCAGGTGAACGAGTTCATCGCCAAGCTCTCCGACAAAAGCCCGTCCGAACAGGACCGCAAGGCCGAGATCGCCTCCGCGCTCGATCAGGCCGAGCAGCTTCTGGCGGAAGAAAAGCTGCAGGAGGCCGGCCAGCTCTTTGCCGCCGTCATGCAGGCCGATCCGGAGAACCCGAAGGCGCTGGCCGGCATTGGCCGCTGCATGGTCGCCGCCGGTCAGCTCGATCGTGCCAGGCAGGTGCTTGATCAGGTGCCGGAGGAATTGAAGGAGGATGACGCCATCAAGGCGCTTGCCGCGCGCATCGCGCAGATCGAGGAGGCACGCAAGTTCGGTGATCCGGCAGCTCTCGAACACGCGCTCGCCTTGAATTCAGACGACCACGCCGCGCGCATGAAGCTTGCCAAGGTGCTGAATGCCGAAGGCAAGCGTGACGAGGCGGCCGAGCATCTTCTGACGATCATGCGCAAGGACCGCGAATTCGAGGATGACGGCGCGCGCAAGCAGTTGATCGCCTTCTTCGAGGCCTGGGGACCGAAGGATCCGGCGACGATCGCCGCGCGCCGCCGGCTGTCGACGATCCTGTTTTCTTAGAGCATGTCCGCGTTGACGTGGATCGCGAACACGCTCTAAGCTTTTGTTTTTCCGCGCGTCCGGACGGAAAACCGGTTTCCACTTTTCCTGGACGCGCTCTAGAGGGACACGTTTCATGCAGGTTGGCAATGCCCGATATCTGACGCGGAAGGATCTGCCGGAGGTGGTTCCGGTGTTTCCGCTGACGGGCGGGCTGTTGCTGCCGCAGGGGCAGTTGCCGCTCAACATCTTCGAGCCGCGCTATCTGGCGATGGTCGATCAGGCGATCTCGGGAAACCGTCTGATCGCCATGGTCCAGCCGGCCCGTCACGACGAGACGCTGAGCGTCAACGACGCCACCCCGCTTTCCAATATCGGTTGCATCGGCCGGGTCACGTCTTTCGCGGAGACCGGCGACGGACGGTATCTCGTGGCGCTGACCGGCATCTGCCGGGTCCGCCTGATCGAGGAAGTGCGTACCGCCAAGCCCTTCCGCAGTTTCGAGATCGCCCCCTTCATGGGCGACCTCAATGTCGAGGCGCAGGAAGAAAGCGTCGATCGCGCCGCCCTTCTGGGAGCCTTCAGGGATTATCTCGAGGCGGAGGGGCTGGAGACGGAGTGGGCGCATATCGAACAGGCGGGCAATCTGACGCTGGTGAATTCGCTCTCCATGATGGCGCCCTTTGGCCCGGCGGAGAAGCAGGCGCTTCTGGAAGCACCGGACCTCAAGACACGCGCCGAGCTCTTCGTGGCGATCATCGAATTCGCGCTTGCCGGCGATCCCGGCGACAAACTGCAATAGGCGGCCTGTCATGGCCAAGAAGGATGCCGGGATCGACCCGAAAATGCTGGAGCTTCTCGTCTGCCCGGTGACCAAGGGCAGGCTCGATTATGATGCCGAGCGCCAGGAGCTCGTCTCGCGGAAGGCGAGGCTTGCCTATCCCATTCGTGACGGCGTGCCGATCATGCTCGCATCGGAAGCGCGGCAGGTCGAAGTTTAAACATTCGGAAAGCCTGGTTTGAACGGAACCGCTTCGCCACTTGCTGAGAACCGGGCGCTCGACTAGTTTCGATCGCAGCAGGGGTGGTGAAGACGATGGCGCGTGTCAGTATCGAGAGCCCGGCCGGAGACGAATTCTATCCGGCCAGGGTGGAAAGGTCCTATTTCAGGCTGGGCGATCCGATTGTCAGCGGCGACCCGCTTTACGATCTGGAGACGGCGAATGGCCGGCCTTTTCATGTGCGCGCCAGCGAGAGCGGCAAGGCCGTTTCCGCGCCGCTTGCCGTCGGCGCGACGCTTCTCCGACGCGAGAGCCTGCTCGAGATCGAGGTAATGGAGCCGGAAGAAGCGCGGTCTGCTCCGCAAATCGTCGCTCCCGCTTCACCGCACGCTTCCTCGAGGCGCGTCGACCTCCACACGCCGGTCGACAGCGAGCTCTATCCGGCCAGCGTCATCAAGGTGCATGCCGAGCCGGGCGGGCGGGTCGATCGCCACAGCGTGCTTTACACGATCGAAGCGGCGAGCGGACAGGTGGTAGAGCTTCAGGCCCCGCTTGCCGGCCGTATCCTGTCGTCCAATGACGCCCGCAACCTGACGCGTCAGCGCGCCATCGCAGTGATCGAGCCCGATGAGGACGATCCGCTGGCTGCCGCTCTCGGAACCGCCGGGGGCGTCTATCTGCTTGCCGGCGGCGTGCAGGCAGGCGGCGATGAGGAGGCCGAATACGGAGAGGCGCGGGCGGCGGCTGTCCCGTTGTCCGAAAGACGGTCGCATCGCTGGTGGAAGATCGGTTTTCTCGCGGGACTGTGCGTGATCGCCACAATTGCGGTCGCAGGCTGGTATGTGCTGAGCTTTGTGCCTTACGAGCTGGATGAGGCCTATGGCGACAGCTATTACGGCCAGCGGGTCAACGGCGGTCCGCTTGGCGGAAAACGCCGGCTTTTCATTTCGGACGAACAGCAGAGGGAATTTGAGTCATGGCTCGATTCCTGATTTTCGGCAGATCCGCGACGGGCGATATGGGGCCGCGGGAAAAGGCGGTCCACGGCCTGCTGGCGCTGGTTTTTCTGGTTCTTCTGGCTCTGCCGGCAGCGGCCTTGGCGCAGGACCAAGTGCGCCTTGTCGAGGCCGGGGGCGACCAATATGAGGCGAGCTTCCGCAATCCGCTCGTCGGCGAAGACCTGGCGCCCGCCTCGACCGTGACGATCGACTGGGAGGCCGAACTGAAGATGGGCCTTCTTTACGGCGAGCCCGTGCTTTCCACCCATTTTCGCTACGAACCGACGGATTACCGCCTTCAATTGCCCACGCTTGGTCCCGGCGCGGTCCAGCTCTGGTCGCCGCAGGGCGCGGGCGGCGGCGCGGCATTGCCGGAGGGGGCGCCGCTTGTCCAGCCCTATGCCGTCAGGCTGGTGTTCCGCTTCTATGCCCCAAGCCAGAATGCCTATGTCGGACTGGTGCAGGACGTCGAGGCGCCCGGCCTTCCCGGCGAATGGGCCTTCAACATGCCCTCAAGCCCCGACTGGGGGCGGACCTTTGTCTGGGAGAGCGGCATCGCCAAGGGCGACTGGGTGAAAGCGGAAACGGCGAAGACGGTCTGGAACGGTGACTTGCGGGCCGAGGGCGCACGACTTGACGCCATCAAATGGTCGACGGCGGATTTGATGGCCTATCTTGCCGAGCACAATCTGCGCAACCGTGCGATCGCCACGGCCGAGGCGGTCAACCGCCTGCTCTCGGGGGCCGCCCGCAGCTTCGGCTACGAGGTCGCGGCGTTGCGCGAAGATCCGCAAGCCTTCCACGAACCGGCATTCAGGCCCCGGATATCGCTCCGGCTTCTGCGCAAGTATGAACGGCTGTTGAGCCTGCCGGACAGCCTGCAGGACGGCGACCGGACGGCCTATGACGAGGCGCGCGACGAAGCGCGCGCGATCATGGCAATGATGGAGGACGATGCGGCGTCCTATGCGGACCCCGGTCCGCCCCGCGATGAGCTTCCGGGCGGCGCCGAGATGGTTTTCGATGATGGCGCGTTGCAGCCGGTATTCGTCGAACTGCCGCTTGCCTTCACGCTGACCGACAATGGGCGCGAGGATGTCGACCGCGTGGAACTGACGATCAGCGACAGCACGGGCGTCGTGTCGTCTGAGGTTGTCGATCTTCTGAACGGAGGCACACGTTTCGAGCCGTCGGTTGCGCCCGGGCCGGTGCGGATTGCCGTGAAGGCGCTGAGCGAGGGCGCGCTCGGGCAGAACACCTGCACGATCCAGGTGCATTCGCGGGTCGTGAAGGGGCCGGACGCACAGGAATACAGCCTTCGCGCCGGCGAAACAGCGTCGCTTCTGGTGTTTGCCGAAGCGCCGCGGGGAGGATGATTTGCGCTGTTTTGCTTCGAAGCCTCGCCGAGGTCTGCCCTTCATCTTTTCCTTGCTCTTTCTTGGTCTTCTGTCGCTGCCCGGTTTCGCCTCGGCGCAAACGGTCGCGGAGCCGGTCAAGGCGCGCGATGCGCCGGATCGGGCCATGGCCGCCATCGTCACCGGCGTTGACCAGCTCGTCTGCAGCGCGACCGTGATCGGCCCCAGGCACGTGCTGACAGCGGCTACCTGCGTCATCGATCCGGAAACGGATGCGGTGCTTGCCGACCGGCAGGTGATGCCGCGCGTCGATCTCGATGACGGCTATATTCCAACCGCGCGGCGCTTCATCCGGCGCGTGTTCGTGCCGGTGGACGGGGCGCCCTTCGGCCCGTCTGACCGTTTCGAAGGCAAGCTCGCCATTGTCGAGACTGCCGAACTTGTCGAGCATCCGCCCTTCAGCGCCGAGACCGACGAGGCGGCTTTCGACCGGCGGGAGACGGAAGGCGACGATGGCATTCTGACGATCCGGTTCTACGACCGTGCGACAGGCGGCCAGATGACGACATCGGCCTGCGCGGCGCTTTCCATCGCGCCGGGAGACATCATGGCGATGAACTGCGCTCTGCCGGAAGGGGCTTCCGGCGCGGCAATTCGCGTGGCCTCCGGGATTACCGGGCTCTATCTTTATCCGGGTGCGGGACGTTATATCGGCAATGCCGAAGTCGAGGCGATCGGCCGGGTCGTCACCGGCGCCGGTTCACCCTTCTTCCGCGCCATCGAAGCGACGCCTGACCTTTCCATCACATTCGTCCTGAGCAATCGCTGCGACGCGCCGATCGACTACAGCCTGCGCTACCGTCCGGTTGGCGGCGGCGGCGATTTCACCACCGTTTCCGGTCGGATCGAGTCCGGCCAGCGCCGCTTCGTCGACCTGATGACGGATAATGGCGTGGTCTATATGCGCGGGACCGCCAAGGACGGCGCGCTCGTCTGGGATGGCGGCCGGGTGTTCGAGGACGGCCGCTATTTCGATATCCGCATCAACAGCTGGGGCGACTATTTCCATTCGCTGAGCTGTGACGAATAGCGCCCGGGCCTTGACGACCGGCTCAGCCGGCGTAGCCGTCCCGGCAAAGCCGCTCGAGTTCTTTCCTGTCGAGGCTGGCAAAACCGAGCGCGGGCAGAAGGTCGTTGTCGGCGGCAAGATCACGGCCATAGGCGGCCGAGAAGATCGCCGTCCCCGCCTCGTGCAGCGTCGCCGGAACGCCGGCCATGCGGCCGAGCGCGCTGGTGGCGACGAGACCGAAGGGCACATCCTCCAGAATATAGCGGCTCTCGATGGTCGAGGGGCCGAAGCCGCCGCGGCCCTGCGCATGCATCTCCTGGTTCATCTCCGAGACTGAGGCGAGCGGGACATGGAAGGACAGCGAAAAGTGCTCGCGCACCGTCTTCACGTGAAACCCGAATTTCTCCGCGATCGCCAGCCGCTCGGCATCCAGCGCCTCGATGAAGCGGCCGACGGCCGGGGTGATGTTCTCGCCCTGACCCCAGGTCTCGCCCTTTTCCATCCGCGTCAGGTTCATCAGCGCAATGCCGAGATGGTTCTGCGGGTTGAGGTTGGACAGCGCGATCGCCATCAGCCCGTCGCGCCTGACGAAACGATCGCCGAACAATTCGGTGCAGAGCGCGTGGCCTTCATCCATGGCGCTGAAGGGGACGGTTGCCATGTCGACCTTCTGGCGCACGGTGTTGACCACGACGGCGCTGTCGCCGTTTTTCCGCGCGGTCAGAAGCGTCGTGCCCCAGGCGATGATCGGCAGGGTCTTGCCGGCCTCTTTCAGCGCGCGCGAAAGATAGAGCGCGGCAAAGGAACTGTGGGAGGAAATGATCACCGGCGTGCCGGGCTTCAGATGGTCCGTCATGGCATCGATGGCTGACCGGTGGCCGTTGACCGGCATCGCGATCATCACCAGATCGGCGTTGCCGACGGCATCCGCGCATGAGGGCGCGACCCCGACAGGGCCTTCGAATTCCACCGCGCCCGTGGCCGTCAGCGCCGTGCCCTCGGCAAGTTCCACGGCCCTTGTGCCGGACGGTGACCAGAGCACGGGCGAATGGCCGGCATCGGCGATGAAGGCGGCAAGGCCGTAGGCGTTGTTGCCTGCGCCGAGAATTGCGATTTTCATGGGTCGTCGAGCCTTTGTCTCATCACATGTAATTGGTCGGCAGCGCCGTGGTGAACTTCAGTTCCTCCATCGCGATCGAGGAGTTGATGTCGGAGAATTCCAGCCGCGAAATCAGGTTCTTGTAGACCTGGTCATAGGTCTCGATGTCGGGAACGACAATTCTCAGCAGGTAATCGGTATCGCCGGTCAGCCGGTAGGCCTCGGTCACTTCGGGAATGTCCCTGATCTGCTTGCGGAATTCATCGAACCATTCGATGGCGTGGCGCGGCGCCTTGACGGCGATGAAGATGGTCATCGGAATATTGGCCATCTTGCGGTCGATGAGGGCAACGCGCGCGCGGATGAAGCCGAGGTCTTCCATGCGCTTGATCCGCCGCCAGCAGGGCGTGTGCGAAAGGCCGACCTCCTCGGCGATCTCGCTCACCGTCCGGTCTGCCTGGCGCTGCAGGATATCGACGATCTTGCGGTCGATCTGGTCAAACATTTCCTGACGCTCCCCTGATGTCCCGCAGAGGGGACGAAATTCTCAGAACTCACTGAAAATCGAGACGGATTTTTCGTCTGCTCTTCCGTTTCGACAAAATATGACGCCGAAATAGACTTGCGGATATGGCTTAATTCGCAGGTTGACCCTTGTCAAAATGCAGAAAATTCCGCATGCTTTGCCCAAGTTTTGGTAAATTGTATCTTTTGAGTAAAATTTGTGCACTAGTATGGGATTCATGTCAAGTTCGCATGGTGGATAAAATATCCGCATTCGGCATGTTCTTGTAGGATGGAATCTCTTTAAATCCCATGTTCGTGCAAAAATAAGAAAACTCTCTTCTGTCAGGTTCGCTACGCTGATTATGTTCGTACCTGAAACAGAATTGAGAATGAGACAATGAAAAGGATAGGTCTGATCGGCGGCATGAGCTGGGAGAGCACCGCAGTGTATTACAAGCACATCAACGAGGAGGTCCGGCGCCTGATGGGCGACGGCCTGGCTTCGGCGGATCTTTGCCTGCGCTCCGTCAATTTCTCCGAGATTGTCGCGCATCAGAAGGCCGGACGCTGGGACCTCGCGGCCGAAACGCTGATCGCGGCCGCGCGCGAGCTGGAGCAATGCGGCTGCGCCATGGTGCTGATCTGCACCAATACGATGCATATCCTCGCCGACGAGGTGCAGGCGGCGATCACGATTCCGCTGATCCACATTGCGGAAGTGACCGGCGCTGCGGTGAAGAAGAAGGGCCTGGACCGGCCTCTGCTTCTGGCCACGCGCTACACGATGGAGAAGCCGTTCTATGTCGGCTACCTCAGGGACCGTTTCGGCCTTGATCCGGTCATTCCGGAAGAGGTCGACAGGACAACTGTCCATGACGTGATCTTCGAGGAGATATGCTGCGGGGTGATCAGCCGCGCATCGCGCGAACGCTATGTCGAGATCGCCGAGCGGGCGAAACTGAGAGGCGCCGACTGCATCATTTTCGGCTGCACCGAGGTCGGACTTCTGGTCCGTCCGGAGGATTTCGACCTGCCCTGCTTCGATTCAACGCTGCTTCATGCCGAGGCGGCGGTCAGGTTCTCCCTGGAAGACGAGCTTTCAGCGGAGGGGAAAGAAAGCCGTCCTCTTCCAGTCCACTAGGTCGGCGAGGAAAAGCCCGCGCTCCGGCCGAGAGGGACCGGACGCGGGACAGACAAACCAGGAGATCGAGAATGACACTTCGCAATCCGACACGGCGCACGACCCTGAAGATGATGGGGACAAGCGCGGGGCTCATTGCCGCGCCGTCCATCATCCGTCCGGCCTATGCCCAGAGCAATGTCCTCAACATCACGACCTATGACAAGTTCCTCCCCGAGGGCTTCGTCGAGCAGTTCGAGAAGGATACCGGCATCGAGGTGCGCATCCGCCTGACAGACGACCAGGGCAAGCAGTACAACCTGCTCGCGGCCGAAGGCGCCGATCCGACCACCGATATCGTCACCGTCGCCGGTCACCGTCTCAGCCAGTTCATGGCTTCCGATCTCCTGCAGCCGATCGATCCCGCGAGGATATCCACCTGGGACAATCTTGCGGGGCCCTACAAGGGCGCGCCGCAGCTCGTCCGCAAGGGCGAGGTCTATGGCGTGCCGCTGCTCGCCGGTTTCGAAGGCATGGTTCGCAACACCGACTACACCAAGCCCTCCGATAGCTGGGGCCTGATGTTCGATCCGGAATACAAGGGCTTCACCACCTACATCATCTCCGACTTCGTTTCGATCACCATGAAATATCTGGGCTATGACGGCGATTTCGTCGCTTATGTCGACAAGCCTGAGGAAGCCCAGGCCGCAGTCAACGCGGCGCGCGATTTCCTCATCGAGCACAAGGACATGGTCCGCAAGTTCTATGACGGCGGCGCCGAAGTGCAGCAGATGCTGGTCAATGAGGACGTCTATGTCGCCCAGACCTGGTCAGGCCCCGCCGCCAAGCTGATCATGGACGGTTTCCCGATCGAACTGTCGATCCCGAAGGAGGGCACCTACGGCTTCCTCTATTCCTTCAACCTGGTCAACCATGCGCCGAACGTGGATGCTGCCTACAAGTTCTTCTCCGCGCTCCTCGCCAATCCGGAAGTCGGCGCGGCGATGACGCGCCAGTCCGGCTTTGCCAGCGCCTTTGCCGGCGTCGACAAGCTGCTCACCGACCGCGAGCGCGCGGCGATCGCGCTGCCGGAAGAGCAGATCGCCCGCATCCAGTTCTTCGCGGAAGAAAACCGCGACATGAAGAACGAGATGATCGACAGGGCCGTTGCCGAAATCAAGGCGGCCTGATCAATGCCCCGGCCGGGCGGCAGCATTTCGCCCGGTCGACTGCGCTACGCCGTAGCCTTTGTACTCTATGGATTTTCTGACTATGACCAATGATGTTTTGGCCGGTGGCGGTCAGGGCGCGAAGACGTCACGGGCGCGCTATTCAAGCTGGATCGGCAAGGTCGCCCGCTCGCCGTTCTACCGCGGAACGATCGGTCTTCTTGCCGAAAACCGCGTCGCCCGGCTTGTCGTCCTGCTGGCCGTGCCGCTCGCCTGGATCGCCTTCTTCAATATCGGTCCGATCCTGCAGATGGGCAATATTTCGCTCCTTGCCAACTATCCGCTGATGGACGGCGACGAGCCGGTCTATACGCTTTCGCAATACGCGCTGTTCTTCCAGGAGAGCCTCTATTTCGTGCCCTTCCTGCGCAGCCTCGTCTTCTCCCTGGTGGTGACGGCGTCAACGCTCGTCGTGGTCTATCCGGTCGCCTATTATATCGGCAAGGTCATCCGCCCCGCCTCGCGCAACAAGGCGCTCCTGCTGCTGCTGACGCCGTTCTGGGCGGGCGAGATCATCCGCGTCTTCTCGGTCATCATGCTTCTGGCCAATCGCGGCGCCGTCAACGCGCTTCTGCGCGAACTTGGGTTTATCGACCGGCCGATCCCGATGCTCTACACCTATTTCTCACTGAGCTTCGGCGTCGTCTACCTGATCGCCCTCTACATGCTGCTGCCGCTCTACTCCTCGATCGAGAAGATCCCGAACAGCCTGCTCGATGCCGCAGCCGATCTCGGCGCCGGCCCGTTGCAGCGCTTCCGCCGGGTGATCCTGCCGCTGTCGCGCGACGGCATCGTCTCGGGCTGCAGTCTGGTGTTCCTGACGTCCATTGGCGTTTTCGCCGCGCCGCTTCTGCTCGGCGGGCCGAATACGGTGATCTTCCCGGAAATCATCGCCCAGCTGTTCCACGGCTCCAACGACAAATGGCCGGCGGGCGCTGCCTTCTCGATCATCATGCTGTTGATCTCGCTCACCTCGGTCGGCCTGTTCATGCGGGTTGTCGGCGGGCGCAACGTGAAGCTGATGTGAGGGACCGACGATGCGTTTTTACATGAAAAACCCCCAGAACGTTTTCCTCACCGGCTTCTACTGGGCCTTCGTCGCCTATCTCTTCGTGCCGCTGATGCTGATGACGGCGATGAGCTTCAAGGATTCGAACTTCATCTCGTTCCCGATCGATAGCTTCACGATGAAATGGTATGTCCAGGTGGTGCAGGACGAACAGTTCCTGAGCGCCGTCGGCTATTCGCTGATGATCGCCTTCGTCGTCACCGTCGTGGCCACCGCAATCGGCGTCTGGATCGCGCTCCTTGCCTCCAACGAGGCGATCTGGGGCAAGGCGGTCATCTTCGCGCTCGCCTGTCTGCCCGCCGTCGTCCCTGGCATGATCCAGGCAATCTCGATGCGCATCTTCATCCGCGCGATCGACGTTCCGACCGGCACCTTCGCCATCATCCTCGGTCATACGGTGCATGCCGTGCCCTTCGTGGTGATCATGGCAATGACCAGGCTGCGCTCGATGCCGTCGAGCCTTGTCGATGCGGCGCGCGATCTGGGCGCAGACAATTTCATCGCCTTCTTTCGCGTCACGCTGCCTTATCTCGGCCCGGCGCTGGTCGGCGGCATGATCTTCTGCGCGCTGACGAGTATCGACGATTTCGTCCGCACCTTCTTCCTCGGCGGCTACCAGACCACCCTTCCCATGCTGATCTTCGCCAAGATTTCGGGCGGCATGTCGCCGGAGATAAACGCCATGGCAACACTCGTCCTCATCGCCACCGGCGCCGTCGGGCTTTATGCCGAACGCCGCGTCCGCCGTTCAAGGAACTGAAATGCAACCGCTCGTCCACTTCAAGAACGTCAACAAGTATTACGGCAAAGCGCTCGCCGTGAACAATCTCGACCTTCAGATCGAGCGCGGCAGGTTCGTCACCCTTCTCGGGCCTTCGGGCTGCGGAAAATCGACCTCGCTGCGTATGCTGGGCGGCTTCGAGGACCCGTCCTCCGGTTCCATCCTGCTCGACGGCAAGGATGTGACGCACCTGCCGCCGCACCGGCGCAACGTCAATATCGTGTTCCAGGACTATGCGCTGTTTCCGCACCTGACGGTTGGCCGCAACATCGCCTTCGGGCTCGAGTTGAAGGGCATGCCGTCAGAGAAGATCCACGCCCGGGTGATGGAACTTCTGGCGCTGGTCGAGCTGCAGGACTATGCCGACCGCATGCCCGATCAGCTTTCCGGCGGCCAGCGCCAGCGCGTGGCGCTGATGCGCGCGCTCGCGCCCGATCCGGACGTGCTGCTGCTCGACGAACCGCTTTCCGCGCTCGACGCGAAGCTCCGCCACCAGATGCAGATCGAACTGAAGAGCATTCAGGAAAAGACCGGCAAGACCTTCCTCTTCGTCACCCATGACCAGGAAGAGGCGCTGACCATGTCGGATGTCATCGTCGTGATGAACAATGGCAGGGTGGAGCAGATGGGCGATCCCCACACGCTTTATGCCCGCCCGGTCAACCGTTTCGTCGCCACCTTCATCGGCGAATCGAACTTTCTTGATGCCGAGTTGCGGTCGGTCGACGGCAATATCGCCACGCTCGACTGGTGCGGCCATATGATCCACGCCACCCTGACCGGCCCCGCTGCCAAGGTCGGAAGCCATGTCACCGTGGCGCTGAGACCCGAAGCAATCTATGCGGTCAGCCGCGAGCCGGACCGCAGGATCGCGCTGCCGGGCAGGATCACAAACCGGCTGTTCAAGGGCAATTTCACCGCGCTCACCGTCGGGCTCAACGAGGGCCAGTCGCTTGTGGCCCAGCTTGATCCGGTAGCGCTCGCGCATCTGGAGGGCGACGATGTCTGGATCGGCTGGCGCGAGGAAGACGCCGTCGTGCTTGCTGACTGATGCTCTGAAGGACTGAAGACATGACCAATGAAAAGGCGCTTGAAGCGCTGAATGACCGGGTTCGTCAGGATCTCGATTATCTGAACTTTCCTTCCGCCAACTGGGTCAAGCCGGTTGGCCCGGTCGACGGCACGCCGGTGAGCGACATCGTCATCGTCGGCGCCGGCATGTGCGGGCTTGCCGCATGGCTGCAATTGAAGCGCCAGGGCATGCACAATACCCGCATCATCGATATGGCGCCCGAAGGCAAGGAAGGTCCCTGGCTCACCTATGCGCGCATGGAAACGCTGCGCTCGCCGAAAAACCTGCTCGGCCCTGCTCTCGGCATTCCCTCGCTCACCTTCCAGGCCTGGTATCGCGCGCAATTCGGCACAAAAGCCTGGGACGAACTCTACCGTATTCCCCGGCCGATGTGGCAGGATTACCTCGTCTGGTACCGCAAGGTGACCGGCGCGCCGGTTGAAAACGGCATGAAGGTCAAACGCGTGATCCCGCGCGAAGACGGTCTTCTGGCCCTCAAGATGGCCGACGGCGAAACCATCATCACCCGCAAGCTGATCTGGGCGACGGGCCGCGACGGGCTCGGCAAGGGCACGGTTCCCGGCTTCGTCTCCGGCCTGCCGCGCGAAAGCTGGGCGCATTCCGCCGACGAGATCGATTTCGACAAATGGAAAGGCAAGCGCGTCGTCGTTATCGGTGTCGGCGCGTCCGCCGTCGACAACGCTGCCGAGGCTCTGGAACATGGCGCTGCGGAAGTCAGGCTTCTGGCGCGGCGCAAGGAGATGCCGACGATCAACAAGCTGATGGGCATCGGTTCCTATGGCGTGACGGCGGGCCTGCCGGATCTGTCTCCCGAATGGCGCTGGCGCATCATGGATTATGGCGACAAGCAGCAGACGCCGGCCCCACACGGATCCACCCTCAGGGTGAGCCGCCACGAAAACGCCTACTTCCATTTCAACTGCGGCATTGCCAAAGTTGAGCGCGATGGGGCGGAAGTGGTGATCACCACAGTGACCGGCCGCGAATTCCGCTGCGATTTCCTGATCCTGGGGACGGGCTTCACCGTCGACCCGATGGCGCGGCCGGAATTTGAGCCCTTCAACGCCGAGATCGCCTGCTGGGAAGACCGCTACACGCCGCCGCCGGAAGAACAGAACCCCGGTCTCGGGCGTTTTCCCTGGCTCAACCCCGATTTCTCCTTTTCGGAAAAGAAGGAAGGCGCAGCGCCCTTTCTCGCGGACATCCACAGCTTCAACTACAGCTCGGCCATGAGCCTCGGCAAGGTTTCGGGTGACATTCCGGCGATCAGCGAAGGCGCGCTCTGGCTTGCCCGCGGGGTTGCCTCCAGCCTGTTCCGCAAGGATCTGGATCAGCACTGGGAAGACCTGCTGGCCTATGAGAAGCCCGAACTCGACGGCACGGAATGGACCGATGCCGACGCCGTGGCCGCCGAGCGGGCATGAAGGACAAGACCATGATCAAGAAGACCGTTTATTACTACCACGCGCTTTCCTCTCCGTGGGCCTATCTCGGCTGGCCGCAATTCAAGGCCTTGATCGAAAAGCACGACCTCGATGTCGTCGTCCGCCCGACCCGGATCGTGCCCGACAATGGCGGCGTGCCGCTGCGCTCGCGGCCACAGCCGCGCCAGGATTACCATGCCGTGGAGCTTGACCGGTGGAGGAAGCGGCTCAACATGCCGCTGGTGCTGAAGCCCGCCCATTATCCGACCAATAACGAGTTTTCCGCCCGCATGGTGATTGCCGCCGACCGCGAGGGCCTGCCCGCGCTCGAACTGTCCCACGCACTGCTGCACGCGCTGTGGAGCGAGGAACTGGACGTGACGCTGCCTGAGGTGCGCATCGACGTTGCCAACCGCATCGGCCTTGACGGCAAGGCGCTGCAGGCGATGGAAGAGGAACCGGAGATCGTCCGGGCCTGGCATGACAGCCATGCCGAGGCGACCGCGCGCGGCGTGTTCGGCACGCCGACCTGGATTTACAAGGACGTGCTCTACTGGGGGCAGGACCGGCTTGACTTCCTTGATGAAGCGCTGTCGGAAGACTGAAGGGAGACTTCAATGGTCGATGTGATCGACAAGGTGCTCGGCGAGGATGCCGACATGATCGCGCTCAGAAACCGGCGCGAACTGTTGAAACAGAAAACGCAGGCAAGCTACGAGGCGGCGCTGGCGCCGAAGGACCCGGGTAATTTCAGCTATGCCTTCCGTGCCGCCCTTGCCGCGCGCATGTGCGGGCTCTGGAAGGCCGCCGAGCTTGAGGCGCATTACCGCGACCTGCTCAAGAGCTATGGCGAAAGCGCCTATGACGCGATCCTCGATACCGGCTTTCGCCCGGGGGAAGCGGATGCGAAGCTCGATGCCATCCTCGAGCGGGTCGACAAGGTGACGCTGACGCCGAAGGAGGCCACCCGCGCCGATGTGGAAAAACTCTATGCCGCCGGCCTTGATGACCGGGACATCGTGACGCTGGCAAGCCTGACGGCTTTCGTCAATTACCAGATCCTGGTCGTCGCCGGGCTGAAGATGCTGAGGGACCACTGACATGTCCGAACCTGTTCACGAATTCACCCTGAAGCCGCTTGACTGGCGCCCCTATGTGAAACCCGTCGACCTTGACGCCGCGACCGACGAACAGCGCGAGGCGTTGCAGATCACGCCGTCCAACACCAAGGTTTCCGACTATGTTCTGGTGCTGGCGCAGGAGCCGGAAACGCTGAAGGAGCGCTCGCCGCTCTTCAACGACATCATGTATTCCAAGGAGGGTCTTTCGCGCGCCGGCCGGGAGATGGGCGCGCTGGCGGCTTCCTTCGTCAACAAGTGCGTCTATTGCGCCGCCGTGCACGCTAACCGCCATATCCAGCTGGAAAAGCGCCCCGAAGTGATCGAGGCGATCTACGAGAAGGGGCTTGAGGCGGACCTGCCCGACTATGATCAGGCGTTGTTCAATTTCGGCGTCGATCTGACAGCGCACCCGGACAATGTCGGGGTCTACCAGTTCTATCATTTGCGCGAGGCGGGCCTTGACGACCTGGAGATCCTCGACCTAATCCACGCAATCGCCATTTTCGGCTGGGCCAACCGGCTGATGCACACACTGGGCGAGCCGCACATCAAGGACTAGGTCATTTTGGAAACCACCGCCGGCCGCGTTCCGCGCCCCTTTTCGGTGACGCACCGGCAGGTGCTCACCATTGCACTGCCGATGATGATCGCGCATTTTTCCACACCGCTGGTGAGCCTTGCGGCGACCGGCGTGGTCGGGCAATTGCGCGACGAAGTGCTGATCGGCGGCGTGGCGCTGGCGGCGGTGATTTTCGATGTCCTGTTCACCACGTTCAACTTCCTGCGCGGCGCCACCACCGGCTTCACGGCGCAGGCCGTCGGCGCGGAAGATCGTCGCGCCGAACAGCGCATGCTGCTCGGCGGCATCCTGATCGCGGTCGGCTCCGGTCTGTTGATCATGCTCCTGCATGTGCCGATCGGCCGGCTCGGCCTTTACGTGCTCGGCGCCGACGGGGCCGTGGGGGAGGCGGCCTGGACCTATTATGCATGGCGGGTGTGGTCGGCGCCCTTTGCGCTGTTCAATTTCGTCGTATTCGGATGGGTCATCGGCAGGGGCGAGGCGGTGACGGCGCTTTTGCTGCAGGTTGCGCTTAACGCGCTCAACCTGTTCTTCGCCTTCTTCTGGGTGCTGTGGCTGAATTACGGTCTCGCCGGCGCGGGGGCGGCAAGCCTGGTTGCCGAGGGCGTTACGGCGATTGCCGGCGTCATCCTGATCCTGCGGCGCACGGACCGGCACAAATGGGAAGTGCCGGATCTTTCCACCGTAAAGCGGCTTTTCTCGGTCAATCGCGACATGATGATCCGTTCCTTTGCGCTTCTGATCGGGCTTTCCTTCTTCACCCGGCAATCGGGCGTTCTGGGCATTGATGTGCTCGCCGCTAACACGGTGCTGCTGCGCTACTATTTCTTCGGCGTCGCCTTTCTCGATGGTTTTGCCACCGCGGCCGAACAGCTTGCGGGCCGCGCCGTCGGCGCCTTCTATCGCCCGGCCTTCGACCGCGTGATCCGGCTGACGACGCTCTGGGGCGTGGCGATGGCCGTTTTCGTGTCCGCGGCCTTCTTCATCTCCGGGCCTTATGTGGTGGCGCTGATCGCGCCGATCGCCGAGACACAGACGCTGGCGCATGTCTATCTGCCCTATGCGGCGATCATGCCGCTGGTCGGGGTCATCGCCTTCCAGATGGACGGGGTCTTCATCGGCGCCACGTGGTCACGCGAAATGCGCACGCTGATGCTTTTTTCTCTGGCCTGCTATTTTGCCGCCTGGGCCGTGCTGCAGCCGCTCTTCGGCAATCACGGACTGTGGATCGCCATGCTCCTGTTTCAGGGCGTGCGCTCGGTCGCCTTCCGCTTCATGCTGCCGAAACTGGCGGACAGGACCTTTGCCGGGAATTACCCAAGTTGAGGCCAGGACCTACTCTTCCGGCTTGTCGTCGCGGCTGTTGAAATAGACGCGCTCGGGCGAAATGAAGAACACATAGGCCATATAGGCAGCCGCCGCCCCGAACAGGATCGACCAGAAGGGCGAGCCGATGAAGATCTCGGCGACCGCCCAGCCGCCGCAAAGCGCGACGGCCATGACGCGGACCCAGAGCGGTTTCAGCGATGGGTGTTTGAGATTGAAGCTCTCGCGCCAGTCGATCTTGCCTGCCATGGGCCGCCTCCGAGGTTTTTTGTCTTCAAAGGCATAGCGGGGAAGAGCGGCCCATGGCAAGCCGGCTTCAAAGAAGCATGGCCGTCATTTCCGTTGCGCCGTAGCCGAACTGGTATGTGGCGGTGCCGGAAAAGGCGAGGCGGGCATAGTCGCCGGCCGAGAAATAGCTGATGGCGGCGGCGGAGTGGGTCAGCGGATTGCCGCCGGTCGCTATGCCGCTGAGGGCCACGCAATTTTCCGAGCCGTTCTTTTCGAGCGCTACCCAGTAGCTTCCCGCCGCCGTGGCGGTGACGGTGAGGCTCACGGCGTAATAGCCGCTTGCCGGAAAGACCAGTCGGTTGCCGCCGCCCGTCACGGCCGCGCCCAGCGAAAACCCGCCTTCGCCGACATGAAGCGTGCCGAAGCCGCGGTTCGCGGGACCGGCAATCAGCGCCGAACCGGCTGGTGCTGCGGCGCGGGCGAGCGGCCGCGACGGCATGGTGACCGCGCCCGCCGGGGTGATCCTGAGAGCCTCGTGCCAGCTTGCGCCGTCGGGGCTCGTCTTGATCGCGAAACTGTCGGAACCGGAAAGCCCCATCTCCGCGCGGCCGGACCAGCCGGTCTGGTAGAGCAGGGACGCCGTGTCGCCGGCCGTTGCCTTGTTGATCTTCAACTGATGCCCGCTGCCGGCATTGTTGAGAAGGGTCGCAGGCGCGGAAACCGAAAGCCGGTTTGTGGCGTCGGCCGTGGCGTTGATGCCGAGCGTGGCAAGCTCAAGATCCGGACCGGGCGGCGGGGAAATCCAGCCGCTGCCGTCAAACACGCGAACCGCGTTTTCCGACACGAACCAGGCCGACCATCCGGCGACCGGCGCGATGAACTGCCAGTAGCCATCCTGAAACAGCGCAAGCGCGCCGGCATGGCCCGCCCATTCGCCGGTCGGGCTTGCCGCGACCAGATGGCATGCGCCGTCATCGGGGCTCGAAGGCGGGGTGTTGCTCTCGCCGGAAATGGCGAGATGAACGATCGCATCGAGCCGCTGCAGCGCCTCGTTATGGGTGACGTGTTTTTGCGCCTGGGCGGGCAGAATGAAGGGGAGGCCGAGCCTGGTCGTCTGATCCGACATGAGAAACTTCCTTTGCTTGGTCGCTGGACCTGATGCGTCAAGCCTAGCCCTGCCGGAAGCGACGGGGAAAAGGGTGGGCCGCGACGGAGCCGCGCCCGCATGCCCGGAGAAAGGTGCTTCAGGAGTGTTTTCTCAATGATCGCGCGCCCGCGCCGGCATCAGCAGGGCTGCGAGGCCTACAGCATCGGCCCGAAAATCGGAATCGATTTTCGGAAAGCACGATGCGTAGATTCAATAGGTTAGAGCGTCCTTTGTGCATCCGAATGGATGCACGGCGCTCTAAAAGAACAGACAGGGCCGGCGCGCAAATGCAGGGGCTCCCTCCGCCCGCCGGATTGTCGCGCCCGGCTGCCTGCCGACAGGGGCTTTCGCTTCGCCGTCCTGGTCCGTCCGGCGCTTCATCATGGATCTCTCCGCCCTGCAGCGAACCCCTCCCTCGCCGGACGCGGATTTCAATCGGTAGTCGACGACCCCTCTTCGGGGCAGGCCGCTTGGAACGCCGTCGTCCGTTCGGAGGCACAAAGGGCGCTTCAACCCGTTGGATCCACGCATCGTTCTTTCCGAAAATCGATTCCGGTTTTTCGGGTCGATGCGCTAAGCCGCCGTGACGATCCGCTCGGTCGCCGAGACCCGGTAGGCGATGGCCTCGCCGATATGGACCCTGCCGACCGTCGCCTTGCCGTCGAGATCGGCGATCGTGCGGGCGACCTTCAGAATGCGATGATAGCCGCGCGCCGAAAACCGCATCTTTTCCGCCGCTTCCCGCAAGAGCGCGAGGCCTGCGGCATCGGGTTCCGCAAGCGTCTCGATCAGATTGGCCGATGCGCGGGCGTTGACGGTGGACGCGCTTTCTCCAAGGCGCGCAAAGCGTTCGCGCTGGGCCTCGCGGGCGCGGGCAACGCGGCGGGCGATGGCGGCGCTCGTCTCGCCGGTGGCGCTTGCGCCGATGAGATCGATGGCGGAGACGGCCGGCACGTCGATGCGGATGTCGATCCGGTCCATCAGCGGCCCGGAAATGCGCGCCTGGTACTCGCTTGCGCAGCGCGGCCCGCGCGCGCAGCTGTGGCCCGGTTCCCCGGCCATGCCGCAGCGGCATGGGTTCATGGCGGCGACAAGCTGGAAAGCGGCGGGATAGGAGACGCGATGATTGGCGCGGGCGATCACGCACTCACCGTTCTCCAGCGGCTGGCGCAGCGCATCGAGCACCTGCGGCGAAAATTCCGGCAGTTCATCCAGAAACAAAACGCCGTGATGGGCAAGCGACGCCTCGCCGGGCCTTGCCTTGATGCCGCCGCCGACGAGCGAGGCCATGCTGGCGGAATGATGCGGCGCGCGGAAGGGCCGCCGGTCGGAAAGCCGCCCGCCGGCGAGCTTGCCGGCAATGGAATGCACCATCGACATGTCCAGCAGTTCCTGCGGCATCAGCGGCGGCAGGATGGAGGGCAGGCGCGCGGCCAGCATCGATTTTCCGGCGCCGGGCGGGCCGACCATCAAAAGGTTATGGCCGCCTGCGGCCGCCACCTCGAGCGCGCGCTTGGCGCTTTCCTGCCCCTTTATCTCCGAAAGGTCCGGCAGGTCGTGCGCTGCGGCGCGCACGGCGGGGACGGGGCGGGAGAGCACCTGCGTTCCCTTGAAATGATTGGCGATCGCAATCAGGC
>NZ_CFHTCS010000021.1:0-25533 GCF_984369615.1 Martelella sp.
TTGGCGTCGGAGACCTTGCAGACGATCGAGATCGGCTTCAGCCCGCCGACGCGGTGCGGCGCGCAGCCGATGAAATCATTGGTGAGGTTAGTGCCCCAGCCGAAGCTCATGCGCACCCTGCCCTGGAAATGCTTGTAGGCCTCGATGATCGCATCCACGTCGAGCCCGTCGGAAAAGATCAGGATCTTCTCGCGCGGGTCGCGACCCATCTTCTTCCACCAGTCGATGATCTTCTCCCCGCCCTCGATCGGCGGCGCGCTGTCTGGCCGGAACCCCGTCCAGTCGGCGACCCATTCCGGTGCATTGCGCAGGAAAGCCGTTGTGCCATAGGCATCCGGCAGCGCGATCAGGAGATTGCCGCCGTAAAGCTTGTTCCAGTCCTGCATCACCTTGTAGGGCGCGGCCGCGAGCGCCTCGTCGGTCTCGGCAAGGGCTGCGGCAACCATAGGAAGCTCGTGCGCATTGGTGCCGACGGCCTCCAGATCGGTATCCATGGCCAGAAGCACGTTGGAGGTGCCGGTAAAGGCCTGGCCGATCCCTTCCTTCAGCGCCTCCACGCACCAGCGCTGCCACAGGAAGGAATGCCGCCGTCGTGTGCCGAAATCGGAGATCCGAAGCCCTTCGAGCGCGGCCAGCCTTTCCACCTTCGCCCACATCTTGGCTTTCGCGCGGGCATAGGTGACATCGATGGTGAAGAGGCCGAGATCCTTCATCGTTGCGCGCGAGCGCAACTCGTTGATGATGCACAGCGCCGGGATTTCCCACATCGTGGTTTCCATCCAGGGACCGTGAAAATCGAGCTGATACTGGCCGTCGCGCTTGGTCAGTTCATATTCGGGCAGGCGGAAATTGGCGAGCCAGGTCAGGAACTCCGGCTCGAAAATCTGCGAGCGACCGTAAAAGCTGTTGCCCGCGAGCCAGATCATCTCTTTCTTCGTAAGCCTGATCCCGCGCGCGTGGTCAAGCTGCTCGCGCAACTCCCCTTCGTCGATCTCCTCGGCAAGGCGCACCGAGGTCGTTCGATTGATCAGCGAAAAGGTCGCGTTGACGTCCGGATAGAGTTTCCAGATCATCTGCAGCATCAGGAGCTTGTAGAAGTCGGTATCCAGCAGGCTGCGGATGATCGGGTCGAGCTTCCAGCTATGGTCGTAGACCCGCGTTGCAATATCGGTCTTCGGCATCGCTCTTCGGCCTTTCGAGCCGCCCCTAGCGCATCGGCCCAAAAATCGGAATCGATTTTCGGAAAGCACGATGCGTAGATTCAATAGGTTAGAGCATCCTTTGTGCGTCCGAATGGACGCACGGCGCTCTAAGGCGGAAAAAACGCTGGAAAGGGCTTTCATGTCGCCCTTTCGGGCCCATGAAATAGCTGCAAAGACGATGAAAAGTCCAGAGCCGTTGTGCTCGAACTGAGATTTACTGCCCTGCTGCCGCCTCCGTCTGCGCGGCATCCTCGGTCACCGTTTCGACCGCCGGGTCGCCCCCGCGCGGCGCAAAGAGCTCAACCGCGCCCCACACCAGAAAGGCCAGAACCAGTCCGGCCGCCAGGATGGCCAGCACCGGCCGGCCGCGTTCCGAATGCCGCGCTTCCGTCGGGGTCAGATCGACCTCCACGTCTTCGGGCCGGCTGCCGGTCTTCTTCTTCTCAACCATTGTCTTCCTCCCGTCTCATTGTTTGTGGGGAAGGATCAATCAGCCCGCGCCGGGCGCGCCGAACAGCCACGAGGCGCCGCCCCAGATCAGCACCACGGCGACCATGACGGCGATGATGACCATGATCACGCCCTGGCCGCGGTTGAGATGCCGCTTCTCGGTCTCGGGCACGCGGGTGTCGTCCTCGCTCTTCTGCGGATAATTGTCCTCGCCCGGATATGTGACAGGGCGGCCTTCCTTCGGATCGAAATGCGTCGTCATGTCGTTCTCCCTGGCCTCCGCACGAGGATCGGCGGAGGGTTTTCTTCAGGGAAGAAACGTAAGGCCGCGGGTCTTTGTTCCCTCCGGCTCAGTAGCCGGCGGCGCGGTTGACCACATGCTGCAGCGGCTCGCCCGCCTCGAAACGGGCGATCTGGCGTTCCACATGGGCAAACAGCGCCCCGACATCGGTATCGGAGGCCACATGCGGCGTGACGACGACCCGCTCATGCGCCCAGAGCGGACTTGTCGCGGGCATCGGCTCGGTTTCGAACACATCGAGCGATGCGCCGTGGAGGACGCCATCATCCAGCGCCGCGAGGATATCGGCCTCGACCTGCGAACCGCCGCGCCCGGCATTGATGAAGACGGGGCTCCCAAGCGGGCCGGAACGGCGGAGCTTTTCAAACAGCGCGCGACTGAAGATGCCGGCCGTCTCATCGGTCAGCGGCAGGAGGCCGACCAGAATGTCGGTTCCGGACAGAAAGTCATCGAGGCCTCTGGCATCGAAACACTCAACGCCATCGATTTCCTTCTTTCTCCGCGACCAGCCGATCACGTTGAAGCCCATGATCTTTAGCTTCGCCGCGGCGTCCTGCCCCAGGACGCCGAGCCCCATGATGCCGACGGTGAAGTCTCCGGCTTCGGCCGGCGGCAGCGGTTGCCAGTCTTTCTCGGCCTTCAGACGGGCATAGTCCGGCATGCGGCGGGCATGATGGAGACATTGCAGCACCACATACTCGCTCATCCGCCGGGTCAGCGAGGGATCGACGAAGCGCACGAGGGGGATATCCGGCAGGCCCTGAAGCGCCAGCACCCGCTCGACCCCCGCCCCACCGGAAAAAAGCACTTCCAGATTGGGCGCGCGCGAAAACAGATCGTCATCCGGCTTCCACAAGACGCCATAGCGGCAATCGGAAAGATCGCGGCCCTTCGTTTGCGGATCAGCGAGATCGATCACCGGCCGGTCGGAAAAGAAAGACCCAAGCGCTTCGACGATCATGGCGCGGCCGGAGAATTTGAGGTCGATGAGGACGGGGGCTTTGGGCATCGGGACTTCCTTTGGGCTCGGCGTAATGGTCAAGCTTGCGTCGTGCGCAAAAACGCTCAATCCGCCTCCACCGGCTCGATATCGAAGGCGGCGGCAAGCAGCGCCTTGGTGTAATCGGCCTTCGGGTTTTCGAACACGTCCGCCGCAGGGCCGCGCTCGACCACTTCGCCGAAGCGCATGACGATGATCTCGTTGGCGAGCGCACGCACGACCTTCAGGTCATGTGAGATGAACAGATAGGCGAGATTGTGCTTCTTCTGCAGGTCGGAGAGAAGGTCCACCACCTGCGCCTGCACGCTCATGTCCAGCGCCGAGGTCGGTTCGTCCAGCATGACGAAGCGGGGCTTGAGCACCATGGCGCGGGCAATCGCGATCCTCTGGCGCTGGCCGCCGGAAAACTCGTGCGGATAGCGCCAGCGGGTCGCGGCGTCGAGCCCGACCTCTTCCAGCGCCGCGCCCACCCGCGCCTCGCGCTCGGCCAAGGTGAGCGAGCGCTCGTGGATCTTCAGTCCCTCGGCGACGATCTCGCCCACCGACATACGCGGCGAAAGCGAGCCGTAAGGGTCCTGAAACACGATCTGCATCGCTTCCCGGAGCGGCTTCATCGCCTTGAAGGAATAGGCATTGATATCCTTGCCGACGAAGGCAATCCTGCCTTCCGAGGCGATCATCCGGGTCAGCGCCAGACCAAGCGTCGTCTTGCCGGACCCCGATTCGCCGACAACGCCAAGCGTCTCGCCGGCGCGCAGCTTCAGCGAAATGCCGTTGACCGCCTTCACATGGTCGACCGTCTTGCGCAACAGTCCCGTTTTCACCGGAAACCAGACCTTGACGTTTTCGGCCTCGACCACGACCTCGCGGCTCGGATCATGCGCCGGCGGCTCGCCCTTCGGCTCGGCGGCGAGCAGGTGCCTTGTGTAGGCATGCTGCGGATTGTCGAAGATCTCGGCAACCGGCCCGTGCTCGACGATCTTGCCGTCGGTCATCACGCAGACCCGGTCGGCGAACTTGCGCACGATGCCGAGATCATGGGTGATGAACAGCATCGACATGCCGTGATCGCGCTGCAGGCTTTTCAGAAGCTTCAGGATCTGCGCCTGCACCGTCACGTCGAGCGCCGTGGTCGGCTCGTCGGCAATCAGCAGCTTCGGCCGGTTGGCAAGCGCCATGGCAATCATCACGCGCTGGCGCTGGCCGCCGGAAAGCTCGTGCGGGAAGGCGCCGAGCCGCTTTTCCGCCTCGCGGATGCCAACCTCGTGCAGCAGTTCGAGCACCCGTTTGCGCGCCGGCGCGCCGGTGAGTCCCGCATGCAGCGCCAGCGTCTCGCCCACCTGTTTTTCAACCGTATGCAGCGGGTTCAGCGAAGTCATCGGCTCCTGGAATATCTGGGTGATATCGCCGCCGCGCACCTGTCTCAAAGTCCGGTCATCGGCCTTCAAAAGATCGCGGCCCTCAAACAGGATTTCCCCGCTTGGGTGGCTGGCGGCGGGATAGGGCAAAAGGCGCAGCACCGAGGCCGCCGTCGCCGATTTTCCGGAGCCCGATTCGCCCACCAGCGCCACCACTTCACCCGGGTTGATATCGAAGGAAATTCGATCGACGGCGAGATTGTCGGCCTCGCCCTGACGAAAGGCGACGGACAGATCGCGGACGGAGAGAAGCGGCGCATAACTCATTGGAACGTCTTCCTCGGGTCAAACGCATCGCGCACCGCCTCGCCGACGAAGACCAGTAGCGACAGCATGATCGACAGCGTGAAGAAGGCGGTGATGCCAAGCCACGGCGCCTGCAGATTGCTCTTGCCCTGGTTCACCAGTTCGCCGAGCGAGGGCGAGCCCGGCGGCATGCCAAACCCTAAGAAATCAAGCGAGGTCAGCGTCACGATCGCGCCCGACAGGATGAAGGGCACGAAGGTGAGCGTGGCGACCATGGCATTGGGCAGAAGATGGCGGAACATGATGGTGCCATTACCGACGCCGAGTGCGCGCGCCGCCCGCACATATTCGAAATTGCGCGCCCTGAGGAACTCGGCCCTGACGACGGCAACGAAGCTGACCCATGAGAACACCAGCATGACGCCGAGCAGCACGAAGAAGCCGGGCGGAAGGATCGCCGCGATGATCAGCAGGATGTAGAGCGTTGGCAGCGACGACCAGATTTCGATGAAGCGCTGCATCAGAAGGTCGACCCAGCCGCCGAAATAACCCTGCACGGCGCCGGCCGACACGCCGATAACGGCGGAAAAGCCGGTGAGCAGCAGGCCGAACAGCACCGAGATGCGGAAGCCGTAGATCACCCGGGCCAGCACGTCGCGGGCAAGGTCGTCGGTTCCGAGCCAGTCCATGTTGCCGAGATTGCAGCCCGGGTCGTTGACGCCCTCGGGGTAGCCGGCGCAGCGTTCCTCCTTGCTCATCAGCCAGAAGGGCGGGGTTGGCGCCGAATAGGGCACGTTGGAATTGATGGTGCGATAGGAATAGCGGATCGGCGGCCAGATCATCCAGCCATTGGCCTCGATCTCCTCCTGGATGAAATCGGAGCGATAATCAGTGACCGCGAGAAAACCGCCGAACTTCTCCTCCGGATAATCGACGAGCACGGGAAACAGGATCTCACCCTGGTAGGAGGCGATGATCGGCTTGTCGTTGGCGACGAATTCGGCGAACAGGCTGATGATGAACAGGAACAGGAAGATCCACAGCGACCAGTAACCGCGCCGGTTGGCCTTGAAATTCTTCCACCGTCGCGCGTTCATCGGCGAAAGCCAGCCGGTCTTCGGGCGTTTTGCCATGTCTTCGGATGTGAGATCGCTCATGTCACACATCCCTCTTTTCGAAGTCGATGCGCGGATCGATCCAGGTGTAGATCAGGTCTGAAACAAGGCCGATGAACAGCCCGAGAAGCGAGAAGATGTAGAGCGTGGCAAAGACCACCGGATAGTCCCGATTGACTAGCGAGAGATAGCCGAGGCGGCCGAGCCCGTCGAGCGAGAACACGTTCTCGATCAGAAGCGAACCTGTGAAAAAGGCGAGGATGAACGAACCGGGAAAGCCGGCAATGACGATCAGCATGGCATTGCGGAAGACGTGGCCGTAAAGCACCTTTCTCTCCGAAAGCCCCTTGGCGCGGGCGGTGATCACATATTGCTTGCCGATCTCGTCGATGAAGGAATTCTTCGTCAGAAGCGTTGTCGTGGCGAAGGAGGAGACCGAAAGCGCGATCAGCGGCAGGGTCAGGTGCCAGAAATAGTCGATGGGCTTCTGCCACCAGGGCAATTCGGAGAAATTATCCGAGACGAGGCCGCGCAGCGGAAACCAGTCGAAAAAGGAGCCGCCGGCAAACAGGATGATCAGCAGGATGCCGAGCAGGAAGCCCGGAACGGCAAAGCCGATGACGATGACGCCCGAGGTCCAGACGTCGAAACGGGAACCGTCCCTCACCGCCTTGCGGATGCCGAGCGGAATGGAGACGCCGTAAGACGGCAGCAAGACCCATATGCCCAGCGAGATCGACACCGGCAGCTTGTCGATGATGAGGTCGATGACGGAAGAATTGCGGAAGAAGCTGTCGCCGAAATCGAAGGTCAGATAGTCGCGCATCATCAAGAGAAAGCGCGTCAGAGGCGGCTTGTCGAAGCCGAACTGGGCCTCAAGATCGGCGATCAGTTCCGGATCGAGCCCCTGGGCGCCGCGGTAGTTCGATGACGAGGCGCTGTCGAACCCGTCCATCGCCATGCCGGCGTCCGAACCGCCGGAGATGCGGCTTTCCGCGCCGCCGCCCTGGCCGTTCAGCTCCGCGATCACCTGTTCCACCGGGCCGCCGGGGGCAAACTGCACAATGATGAAGGAAATCGTCATGATGCCGACCAGCGTCGGGATCATCAGCAGCAGGCGGCGAAGGATATAGGAGCCCATTACGACACGCTCCGGGCGGGCGGGCATGACCGCGCGTTCTGTGCCAGCCGACGGGTTTCACCCCTCTCTGCCCTGCCGGGCATCTCCCCCTCAAGGGGGGAGATCGGTGTGAGGCTAGGTGGATGCGCAATCGAAGGCTCCACGTAGATAGAACCGGCCACACCACAAGACAAAGCGATCTTGATGCGAAGATCCTTCCCTCCAGCAATCTCCCCCCTTGAGGGGGAGATGTCGCGAAAGCGACAGAGGGGGGCGAACCGCCACCTCGAATTCGGGGTCCCGTCTCTACGTCGCCTCCTACGAAGCCGCTGTTCACGCCGCCCGATCACGCCACCAAACTGCACCGTCATTCCGCCTCCGTCGACCACCACGCGGCCGGGAAATCAAGGCCGTATTCTGGAAAGCCGGGATGCGCGATCGTGTTCCAGTAGGCGATGCGGTAGTCCTTGGAATAATAAAGCGGGATGACGAAATCATGGGCCAGAAGAACGCGGTCGAGCGCCTTGGTGGCGGCCACCAGCGTATCCCGGTCATCGGCGAACACGATCTTCCCGATCAGCGCGTCGACGCCGGGGTCCGAAACACCGGCATAGTTTTCCGAACCCGGCTGATCCACGGAGCGTGACCCCCAGTAATTGAACTGCTCGTTGCCGGGGCTCAGGGACTGGGCCCATAATTCCCAGATCATGTCATAGTCGAAATCATTGACCCGGTTCTGGTACTGAGACGTGTCGACCACGCGGACGGATGCATCGATGCCGAGTTTGCGCAGGTTCTCGACATAGGGGAGCACGACGACCTGAAGCGAAGGATTGTCGAGCAGGATCTCGAAGGAGAACGGCTCGCCGGTCTCGGCATTGACCATCTGGCTGCCGCGGCGCTCGAAACCGGCCTCTTTCAAAAGCTGGAAGGCCTTCTGCAGATTGGCCCGCGATTCGGCCTCCGTGCCGCCGACGGGCAGCTTGCTGGCGGTATTGAACACTTCCGGCGGCACCAGATCGCGCACGCTCTCCAGAATCTGAAGCTCTTCGCCCTGCGGCAGGCCGGAAGAGGCGAGATCGGTTCCGAACCAGTAACTGTTATTGCGCGAATAGGCATCGCTCAACTGATTCTTGTTGATTGTCTCGAAATCGAAGGCGTAGATCAGCGCCTCGCGCACCCTCTCGTCATCAAAGGGCGCGCGGCGGTTGTTGGGCACCAGCGCCTGCATGATGCCGGTCTTGCGCAGGGGATTGGGCACCGCCTCGCGCTTGACCTGGCCGTCCTTGACCGCCGGGAAATTATAGCCCGTCGCCCAGCGCTTGGCCCGCGTCTCCACCCAGAAATCGAAGGTGCCGGCGCGAAACGCCTCGAAGGCGACATCGAGATCGGCGAAATAGAGAAAGTTCACGGAACCGAAATTGTTGCGGCCGACATTGACCGGCAGGTCCCGGCCCCAGTAATCGTCCCGAAGACGATAGGTGATCGAGGAGCCGGGATTGACCTCCGCGATCTCGTAGGGCCCGGATCCGACGATCTTGTCGAGCGTGCTTGCGGAAACGTCGCGGCCGTCCTCGAACCAGTGTTTCGGCAGCACCATCAGCTGTCCGACGATCTGCGGCAGTTCCCGGTTTCCCGTTTCGTCGAAGCTGAAGGTCACCTCGCGCTCGCCCGTCACTTCCGCGCTGACCACGTGGCGGTAGTAATTGGCATACATCGCATTGAGTTCCTTCAGCCGTTCGAAGGAAAACACCACGTCCTCGGCCGTCACCGGCTCCCCATCGGAAAAACGGGCCTCGGGATTGAGGCTGTAGGTGACGAAGGAAAGATCCTCCGGAACGCGGAACCCCTCGGCGAGCAGGCCGTATTGGGCATCGATCTCATCTTCAGCCGGCGTCATCAGGGTCTCGAAGACAAGGCTGAGGCCGGCGGCTTTCGAGCCGCCATAGGGTATGGGATTGAGCGAATCAAAGGTGCCGGTGGCATAGTATTTGAGTTCGCCGCCCTTCGGCGCATCCGGATTGACATAGTCGAAATGGGAGAAATCCGGACGGTATTTCGGCGTTCCGGTCAACGCCGAGGCATGTTGCCATTCACCGCCGCTTTCCTGAGAAAATGCCGCCGGCGCCAGGCCGAACGCGCCTGCGATAACCCAGGCAGCAACCGAGATCTTTTTCCACATGGTTTCAGCCTTTTCCGTTCTTGCTTTTCTCGTTATCGCGACAAGAATAAGCAAATATCGACCCGGGTGCACAAGTGTCGTTTTCGTAAGGCGGCAACGGGGCAGGTCGCAGGGCACGCCGGGAAAGCGCCAACACGCCGGCTTGAGGGAGCTCATGATGCATTGGATGAAGGGATTTGCCGCCGCCCTGGCGCTTGCGGCGTCAGCCCCTTTGGCCGCAGCCCAGGATTTTCCGCCGCCTGCGAAAATCCTGTTCGCCTCCGAAACCGCGCCGAGCGCCGGTCCGCCGCAATCCTTCGGTTTTTACACGAAAGGCTGCATCGCCGGGGCCGAGGCGCTGCCGATCGACGGGCCGAACTGGCAGGCGATGCGGCTTTCGCGCAACCGCCGGTTCGGCCACCCCGATACCGTCGCGCTGATCAAACGGCTTTCACGCGACGCGGCGCAATATGACGGCTGGCCGGGCCTTCTGGTCGGCGACATCTCGCAGCCGCGCGGCGGGCCGATGCTGTCGGGCCACGCCTCCCATCAGGTCGGGCTCGACGCCGATATCTGGCTGAACCCGATGCCCGACAGGCGCCTCAGCCTGCGCGAGCGAGAGGACATTTCCGCCGAATCGGTCCTGAAGAACGACGGAACGCTGTTCGTCGATCCTGATAAGTTCACGCCCGCCCACGCCCGGCTGATCATGCGGGCGGCAAGCTATCCGGAAGTCCAGCGCATCTTCGTCCACCCGGGCATCAAGAAGGCAATCTGCGACGGCTGGACCGGCGACCGCTCGAATCTGGCCAAGGTGCGGCCCTATTACGGCCATCACTACCACTTCCACATCCGCCTGTTCTGCCGCGACGGCTCGCCCGAGTGCAAGGCGCAAAACGCCGTCGACATGAAGGACGACGGATGCGGCGATCATCTGGCCTGGTGGCTTTCCGACGAACCCTGGGCGCCGGCGGAACCCGCCCCGCCGGCAAAGAAGCCGGAACAACCGGCGCCGAAGCCGACGCGGCCCGCCTACACCATTCTCTCCGACCTGCCGGCGGCCTGCGCCGGCGTACTGGAAGCGCCTGCTCCCTCGCCCCTGCCGGCCGCCGCCCTCACGCCGAACATCCCGCTGCCGCCGTTGGCGCCCTGGCCGGAGATCGGACCGGTTCCGCAACCGCGCCCGGCGGGATGACGGCGGTTGCGGCAACAAACGGCGTTGCCTGCCCATCGGCAACGCCTTTCAAAGCGCTTTGAGTTGTTGTATGTACGACGGGCCGTCCGCGCTTCGATGACCAGATTGCAGAAAACGCGCCGACAGCTCGCGATTGCCCTTCCGATTTGACGGATGCGGTTGCAAAATCGCCAAACTGGATGCACAGACTGCGCCAGATATTGACAGAAAGCCCGGGACAGGGCGGAACGCGGAAACATCATGGCTAAAACCCTCAGCACCTCGGACCCTCTCTCCTTTCCCATCCTGATCGGCGATATCGGCGGCACCAATGCGCGGTTCTCGCTGCTGGTTGACGCCTATGCCGAGCCGCGCGAGTTCCCGATCGTGCACACGGCCGACTTCCCGACCGTCGACGCGGCCATACAGGCAGGCGTGATGGACAAGACCGCGCTGCAGCCGCGCAGCGCCATCCTGGCCGTCGCCGGGCCCATTCGCGGCGATGAAATTCCGCTGACCAATTGCGACTGGGTGATCAAGCCGAAGGACATGATCAGCGCGCTCGGGCTCGAGGATGTGGTGATCATCAACGACTTCGAGGCCCAGGCGCTGGCGATCGCCAACATGCCCGACGAGTTCCGCGAGCCGATCGCGCCGCGACCGGACACGATGGTCGCCTCGCGCGTCGTGCTCGGTCCGGGAACCGGCCTCGGCGTTGCCGGTCTCGTCCATGCCGAGGAACGGTGGATTCCGGTTCCCGGCGAAGGCGGTCACATCGATGTCGGCCCGCGCACGGAGCGCGATTACCAGATTTTCCCGCACATCAAGACCATCGAGGGCCGGGTGGCCGCCGAGCAGATCCTGTGCGGACGCGGCATGGTCAACCTCTATAACGCCATCTGCGCCGCCGACGGCATCGAGGCCAAGCCCTATGAACCCAAGGATGTCAGCCATGCCGGCCTCGACGGCTCCGACCCGCAGGCTGTCGAGACGCTGTCGCTGTTTGCCACCTATCTCGGCCGCATTGCCGGCGACATGGCAATGGTGTTCATGGCGCGCGGCGGCGTTTATCTTGCCGGCGGCATTTCGCAGAAAATCCTGCCGGCGCTGAAAAAGCCGGAATTCCGCGCCGCCTTCGAGGACAAGGCGCCGCACAACGCGCTGATGCAGGCGATCCCGACCTATGTCGTCACCCATCCGCTTGCAGCGCTTGCAGGCCTTGCAACCTACGCCCGCACGCCGCTGCGCTTCGGCCTCGCGCTTGCTGGCCGCCGCTGGCGAGACTGAGCGCATCCGGGGGAAGCGCAGCGCCGTTCCACGCTCTGACCGGTCGGACGGCAATCCTCCGGACAGATCCGGCGACGGATCGAACGCGTGCTTCCGGTTTGACAGGCCGAACCCTCGCACATTTTTTTCAGGATAGGCCTCTTGCGGAAAGAGCCGCGCTTTCCATATTAATGAGTGACTACTCAATCAATATTCGGAATTGCCATGGCCCGTCCCGCCAGCGAAGAAAAACGAACAGCTATCCTCAACGCCGCGACGGAGCTTGTCGCGACAAGAGGCACAGGCGCGTCCACGGCCAAGATCGCCAGGAAGGCCGGCGTGGCCGAGGGTACGGTCTTTACCTATTTCGCCACCAAGGAGGAACTGCTCGGCGCCCTGCTTCTGGAGATCGAGGGGGCTCTTGCGGGCGCCCTGCTGAACGAACCGCTCCCCGGCGACGGCGGACGCGAGGACATGCAACATTTCTGGAACCGGCTGGTCGACTGGGGTTCCGCCAATCCGCGTCAGTGGCGCACGCTCAAACGTCTCAAGATCTCCAGCCAGGTACCCGATCATGTGCGTGTCCAAGGCGAGCGCCTTTTCGATGAAGCGACGGCGCTTATTGCCCGCGCCCTCGCCCGGCAGGCAGGGGAAGGCGTCAGTTTTCGCTATGCGGGCCTGATCATGAACGCAATCGCCGAGGCAACCTTCGACGCCATTGCCGACGAACCGCAGCAGAGCGAAATCCTGAAGCAGCGCGGTTTCGCCATATTCTGGTCCGGCATCGCCGCACTTGCAGAGACCGGCCAGTAACGGCATCGCCGACAGAGGCCGCTTCCTGCGCCCGAAACCATCCGCCATTACGCCGTTGGCGACAGCGACGTATGAACCCGACCGAGGTCGGCCAAGCCTCCGGCCTTGCCGGAACCCAATCGGGACGGAACGTCCGAAACACTCGTCAAGAATAATGAGTGCCTAATCACTTATTTAACAGGAGAAGTACAATGTCCAAAGTCTGGCTTATCACCGGTAGCGCCCGTGGTCTCGGGCTTCACATCGCAAGAGCCGTGCTGGAAGCCGGCGACCGGCTTGTCGCCACCGCACGCAATCCGGACCGGCTCACGCCGCTCCGCGCGGAATTCGGCAATCGCGTCGCGACCTTCGCGCTCGACGTGGCCGACCCGACGGCAGCCCAGGCCGCGGTCGATTTTGCCGCCGATACGTTCGGCCGGCTCGACGTCCTGGTCAACAACGCCGGTTTCGGCCATTTCGCGCCCTTCGAACAGACCGATCCGGACCATTTCCGGGCCCAGGTCGAGACCAATTTCTTCGGCGTGGTCAACATGACCCGCGCCGTCCTTCCCATGATGCGGCTCCAGCGGTCCGGTCACATCATCAACATCTCGTCGGTCGGCGGACGCATGACCGGGCCGGGCATGGCCGCCTATCAATCGGCGAAATGGGCCGTCAGCGGCTTTTCAGAGATCATCGCCAAGGAAACCCGTCATCTCGGCATCAAGGCGGTTTCGGTCGAACCCGGCGGCATGCGGACCGAATGGGGCCAGATCGCTCGCGGCGATGCGCCCAGGCTGATGGAAGACTATGCCCCTGCCATGGGCGCAATGAAGGCGGCTCTCGAAAAGGTCGTCGGCAACGAGATCGGCGACCCCGACAAGATCGCCGGCATCATTCTCGATCTTGCGGAGCGGAGCGACGTTCCCGAACACCTTCTCCTGGGAAGCGACGCGGTGGAGCTGCTGAAAAAGGCCGAAGAGGGCCGCCGGAAGGAAGCGGAAACATGGGAGAGCGTGAGCCGCTCGACCGATTGCGGGAACGCGGACCTTTCCTTCCTGAAATACATCTAGGGACCTTTGCCTGGCGCATCAGCGACAACCGATGCGCCATGCTCTTTTCATCCGCGAGCGCTTCCAATAAGGTCTCACTGACTTCGCCGCGCGTTCAGCGCGGCGCAAACAGATCTGAAGCAATATCAGGAAGAAGCATGACCAGTCCGGCAATGAAACTCGTCGTCGTGGGCGCCAGCGGACGGATGGGACAGACCCTCATCCGTGTGATCAGCGAAACCGAGGGCGCGGTCCTTCACGCCGCCGTCGACCGTCCGGAAAGCCCCGCGCGCGGCAAGGACGCCGGAGAACTGGCAGGCGTCGGCGCGCTCGGCGTGCCGGTAACCGACGATCCGCTGAAGGCCTTTGTCGATGCCGAGGGCGTGCTCGATTTCACCGTTCCCGCTGCATCGGTCGAATATGCCGGGCTCGCGGCACAGGCGCGCATCGTCCATGTGATCGGCACGACCGGGTTTTCGGAGGATGACGAGACCCAGATCAAGGCGGCCGCCCGCCATGCCCGTATCGTCAAGTCCGGAAACATGTCTCTGGGCGTCAACCTGCTTGGCGAACTGGTCAAGCAGGCAGCCGCAGCGCTTTCGGCAAAGGGCTGGGATATCGAGGTTCTCGAGATGCATCACCGTCACAAGGTCGACGCGCCGTCCGGCACGGCCCTTCTTCTGGGCGAGGCGGCGGCCGAAGGTCGCGGCATTTCGCTGAAGGAGAACGCCGTGAAGGTGCGCGACGGGCATACCGGCCCGCGCGCGGAAGGCACGATCGGTTTTGCCACGCTGCGCGGCGGTTCCGTGGTCGGCGAGCACTCCGTTCTTCTGGCCGGCGAAGGCGAGACGGTCAGCCTCTCCCACAAGGCGACCGATCGTTCGATCTTCGCCCGCGGCGCGGTTCAGGCGGCCCTTTGGGGCGCGGACCGAAAACCAGGGCTATATTCCATGCTCGACGTGCTCGGGCTTTCGAAAACACATTAACCCAAGATCTGACGAAGGAAGACTGTCATGAGCGGAACACTGGTTCTCGTGCGTCACGGCCAAAGCGAATGGAACCTGAAGAACCTTTTCACCGGCTGGAAGGACCCGGACCTGACCGAGCTCGGCATCAAGGAAGCCACCGCCGGCGGCAAGGCGCTCGCCGAAGCGGGCATGAAGTTCGATATCGCCTTCACCTCGGCCCTGACGCGCGCCCAGCACACCTGCAAACTGGTCCTCGACGAGGTCGGCCAGGCCGATCTCGAAACAATCCGGGATCAGGCGCTGAACGAGCGCGACTATGGCGATCTCGCCGGTCTCAACAAGGATGACGCCCGTAAGAAATGGGGCGAGGAACAGGTCCATATCTGGCGCCGGTCCTATGACGTGCCCCCGCCCGGCGGCGAGAGCCTGAAGGACACCGGCGCGCGCGTGTGGCCCTATTACATGCAGGAAATCCTGCCGCGCGTTTTGCGCGGAGAAAAGGTGCTGGTCGCCGCCCACGGCAACTCGCTGCGCGCCCTCGTCATGGTGCTCGACCGCCTGAGCCAGGAGGAGATCCTGAAGCTCAACCTCGCCACCGGCGTGCCGATGGTCTACACGCTCAACGCCGATTCCACCGTCGCGGACAAGAAAGTCCTCGGCGACATGTCCGGCGCGCACTGAGCAGGGCTCATCTCCGGCGGAATTTGAGGGCGGTCTTCGGATCGCCCTTTTTGTTTTTCAGGAATGGCTGGCACGCAACAAAAAAGGGGAATGCCGATGATTGAAGGCCTTTCACACATGACATTCATCGTCTCCGACCTTGAACGCATGAGCCGCATTCTGGAAGGCGTCTTCGATGCGAAGCAAGTCTATGCGAGCGGCGACCACACCTTCTCGCTCTCCGAGGAGAAATTCTTCCTGATCGGCGATATATGGGTGGCGATCATGAAAGGCGATCCCCTTCCCGCGCGCAGCTACAATCACATCGCCTTCAAGATTGCCGAGGAGGACTTCGACCGCTATCGCGCACGCATTGACAAGCTCGGCCTCGATCTCCTTCCGCCGCGCCCGCGCGTTGAAGGCGAAGGCCGGTCGCTCTATTTCCACGATGACGACAACCACCTTTTCGAGCTTCATACCGGCACGCTTGAGCAACGGCTCCGGCGCTATGCGGCCGACAGCGAACCGAGATAAGATGGCAAATTGCCGAAGACGGAACATCCTGCCCGCCTTTGGCATTCATTGCTTTGAGGGTTCGTCCGGCTTGCAAAGGCTGGCGAATCCCGTCACGTTCGACTTCATACTCAAGGTCTTGTCCGAGGAAATCGGTTTGCGATACGCCATTTATTTCACGCCCCCCGCAGACGATCCGCTGACCGTCGCCGCCAGCCGCTGGCTGGGCTATGACGCTTTTTCGGGCGAGGAACGCCCCTACCCCGACAATATCGCGCTTCCTGCCGGACGCATGAGCGCGGTGACGGCGGCTGCCGCCCGCTACGGCTTTCACGCGACCATGAAGGCGCCATTTCGCCTGGCGGAAAACATCTCGCCGTCGGCGCTTGAGGCGACCTTCGACGTGTTCTGCCGCAACCGCAGGCCGGTTACCATTCCCGAAATCACGCTCGGACAGCTCGGCAAGTTCTACGCCCTCATGCCGGCCAGCGAATACGCAGAGCTGCAGGCCTTTGCCGCCGATGTCGTCGAGCATTTCGAGCCGATGCGCGCGCCGCTTCTGAATGACGAGATCGCGCGGCGCAAGCCCGAGACGCTGACCGAGGCCCAGCGCGACAACATGATCCGCTGGGGCTATCCTTACGTCTTCGACGAATTCCGTTTTCACATGACGTTGACAGGCCCGGTGACCGGCACCGATACGCATGTGATCGAAACGGCAGTCCAGGATTATTTCGGTCCCTATACCGGCAAGCCGCTCGAGATCGGCGGTCTCGGCCTGTTTGTCGAGGAGCGGCGCGGCGCGCCCTTCACCATCAGGCGGTGGCAGCCGCTCTCCGGCGTGAGCGAGCAAGAGGCATGAGCACCGAAACCGTTTTCACCAATGCCCGGATCGTGCTTGAGGACAGGGGTGTCGACGGCACGCTTGTGATCCGCGACGGAGAGATCGCCGAGATTTCCGAAGGCAATGTCGGCGCCGGGGAGGATTTCGGCGGCGACCTTCTGATCCCCGGTCTCGTCGAGCTCCATACCGACCACCTGGAAGGCCATTATGCGCCGCGTCCCGGGGTGCGCTGGAACAAGACCGCCGCGATCCAGGCGCATGACGCGCAGGTCGCGGCCTCGGGCATCACAACCGTCTTCGATTGCCTGCGCATGGGCTCCGACGACACCGACGGTTTCGAGGCGGGCGAGATGCGCGCCATGGCGGACGCGATCATCGGCGCCGAACGGGAAGACCGGCTCAAGGCGCAGCACTTCCTGCACTTGCGATGCGAGGTCTCCGCCGCCAATGTCATGGAACATTTCTCGGCTTTCGAGGATGAGCCGCATGTGCGCCTGGCCTCGATGATGGACCACGCGCCGGGTCAGCGGCAGTTTGCCGACATCCAGCAGTACCGGCGCTATTACAAGCCCAAGCGCGATCTTGACGACGACGCCTTCGAGCGCTTCATCGCCCGCCGGCAGGCCGCCTCCGAGGCCTATGCCGACAAGCATCGCAGGATGATTGCCGATCACTGTTCGAAGAACGGCATCTCGATCGCCAGCCATGATGATGCGACGGTAGCACATGTTCAAGAAGCCATTGGGCTTGGCGTGCGGATCGCGGAATTTCCGACAAGCTTCGAAGCGGCAAAGGCCTCGCACGCAGCCGGGCTCTCGGTGCTGATGGGAGGACCGAATGTCGTGCGCGGCAAGTCCCATTCCGGCAACATCGCCGCGCGCGACCTGGCGGCAGCCGGCGTGCTCGACGTGCTGTCGTCGGATTACGTGCCCTTCAGCCTGTTGCACGCGCCCTTCATCCTTGCCGGCGACGAGGAAGCCGGGGTCTCGCTGCCCCGGGCCATTGCCATGGTGACGGCAACGCCGGCGAAAGCCGCCGGCCTTGACGATCGCGGCCGCATCGCGCCGGGCCTGCGCGCCGATCTCGTCCGCGTCCGGCCCACCGGGGACGTGCCGGTCGTGCGCGCCGTCCTGCGGGCGGGAAAGCGCGTGGCCTGACGCATGGGCACGACCGGCAGGATCATCGTCGTCGTCGGCCCGAGCGGCGCAGGCAAGGACAGCCTGATCGGCTACGCGAAAACCGCCTTTTCCGGCCACCCGAATGTTCGCTTCGTCCGCCGGGTCATCACCCGCCCCTGCGATGGCGCGACGGAAGACCATGCCTCGATGACGCCGGAAGCCTTTGCCGCCGCACGGGACGCCGGCGGCTTTGCCGTGACCTGGGCGGCTCACGGACTGGAATACGGTATCCCCGCCGAGCATCGCGCCTTTGTGGAGTCAGGCGGCGTCGCCATTGCCAATGGTTCACGCCCGGCGCTATCGCTGTTTGACAAGGTCTTTGCCGCGATGACCGTGGTCAATGTCACCGCAAGGCCGGAAATCCGGGCCGAACGCCTTCAGGCGCGCGGACGCGAGAGCCGTGAGGAAATCCTCGAACGCCTCGCCCGATCGACCATGGACGTCCATGGCGATTTCGATGTCGTCAACATCGACAATTCAGGCGCACTCGCCGAGGCCGGCGAAATGCTGGTGCGGGTGATCCGGGACAGTCTCGCCTGAAGCTTCAGTGTCCGGCGGCGTTTGAGAAGAGGTTCATCACCACCACGCCGCCGACAATCATCGCGATCCCGACCCAGGCGGCGATATCGAGATTCTGGCGCAGGACGAGCACGCTGACGGCGGCCGTCAGCACGATGCCGAGACCGGCCCAGATGGCATAAGCCACGCCGAGCGGGATCGTCTTCAGCGCCTGCGACAGGCAAAAGAAGGCGATGAGGTAGAACACCGCCACGCCGATCGTCGGCAGAAGACGGGTGAAGCCGTAGGATTTCTGCAGAAGCGTCGAACCGATCACCTCGCAGACGATCGCAATTCCAAGAGCGCCATAGGCGGCCAGCGCCGGGTTCATCTGATATCCTTTTCCATAAACGAGCCTGGTCCGCGCACTCAGTGCGCCTCGTCCCAGTTGTGGGCGGCGCGGGCATCGACCTTGAGCGGCACGGCCATGGAAACGGCCGGCATCGCGGCATTTTCCATGACGTCGACGATCAGCCTTGTCGCCTCATCGACCGCCCCATCCTCGACCTCGAAGATCAGTTCGTCATGCACCTGCAGCAGCATCTTCGCCTTGTCGCCAAGCCCTGCAGCGGCAAGTTCCGGCTCGATGCGGATCATCGCGCGGCGGATCACATCGGCGGCCGAGCCCTGGATCGGCGCATTGATGGCGGCGCGTTCGTTGAAGCTGCGGACCTGATGGTTCGACGACTTGATTTCGGGGTAGTGAATGCGACGGCCAAAGATCGTCTCGACATAGCCCTTGTCGCGCGCCTGCGCCTTGGTCTCTTCCATATAGTCGTTGATGCCGGGGAAGCGCTCGAAATAGCGCTTGATGTAATCGCTGGCCTCCGAGCGCTCGATGCCGAGCTGGTTGGCGAGGCCGAAGGCGGAAATGCCGTAGATGATGCCGAAATTGATGGCTTTCGCCCGCCGGCGCACTTCGCCCGGCATGCCCTCCACCGGCACGCCGAACATTTCCGACGCCGTCATCGCGTGAATGTCGATGCCATCGGCAAAGGCCTGCTTCAGCTGCGCGATATCCGCCACATGGGCAAGCACGCGCAATTCGATCTGGCTGTAATCGGCGGACAGCAGCTTGTGGCCCGGATTGGCGATGAAGGCGGTTCGAATCTTGCGGCCTTCCGCCGTTCTCACCGGAATATTCTGCAGGTTCGGCTCCGATGAGGCGAGCCTTCCGGTCGTGGTCGCGGCCAGCGAATAGGAGGTGTGGACGCGCCTGGTCTGAGGGTGGATATAGCCCGGCAGCGCATCCGTATAGGTCGATTTCAGCTTGGTCATCTGCCGCCAGTCGACAATCCGGCTTGGCAGCGGAATGCCCTGGGCGGCCAGATCATCGAGCACCTGAACGGCGGTCGACCATTGTCCCGACTTGGTCTTCTTGCCGCCGGGAAGCCCCATCTTGCCGAAGAGAATATCGCCAAGCTGCTTGGGCGAGCCGATATTGAATTTTTCGCCGGCCAGCTCGTAGATCTCCTCTTCAAGGCCAGCTGCCTTTTGCGCCAGTTCGCCCGAAAGCCGGGAGAGGATCTGCCGGTCGACGGAGATGCCGCGCTCTTCCATGCGCGAGAGCACCGGCAGAAGCGGACGTTCCAGCCGCTCATAGACGGTCGCGACATGTTCGGCGGCGAGGCGGGGCTTCAGCACAAGCCAGAGCCTCAGCGTCACATCGGCATCTTCGGCCGCATAGGCCGTCGCCCTGTCGATCTCCACATGATCGAAGGTCACCATATTGCGCCCGGAACCTGCGACCTCCTTGTAGGGGATCGGCTGGTGACCGAGCCAGCGTTCCGAAAGCGCGTCCATGCCATGCGCGCCCATGCCGGAATCGAGCGCGTAGGAGATCAGCATGGTGTCGTCGAAATTCCTCACCGTGATGCCATGGCGCAGCATCACCAGATAGTCATATTTGAGGTTCTGGGCGATCTTCAGCACGCCCTCGTCCTCAAGCAGGCCCTTGAGCGCCGCCAGCGCCGTATCGAAATCGATCTGGCCATCGGCAAGCCCCCCGCCCAGAAGATCGTCCTGGCCGGCCTTGTGGGCGAGCGGCACATAGGCCGCGCGCACGGCCTTGCCGGCATCCGGCTCGTCCTCGTCATGAAGCGCCAGCGAAAAACCGACCAGTTCGGCCTGCATGGCGTCGAGCGAGGTGGTTTCGGTGTCGAAGGCGCAGAGCCCTTTTTCGCGCGCGGCTGCAATCCAGCCTTCAAGCGTTTCGGGATCGCGGATCGTCTCGTAGGAGGAGCGATCGATCGGGACCGCGGCAAAGCGGGCGGCACGGGCGGCGGCGAGCGCGGCCGGCCCGGAGGCTCCGCTGTCCGGCGCAGGCTTTTCGTCTTCCCTGGAAGCAGCCTCGCCCGGATCGAGATCCGGCCCGTGGGCCTTCTCGCCCCACTCCACAGTGACGGAGACCGGTTCGATTTCCGCGGCTTCAGCGCCCGTCGCCTCGGCGACGCGCCGCGTCAGCGAGTTGAACTCCATGGCCTTGAGGAAGGAAACGAGCTTCGGCCCGTCCTGTTCTTCCAGCACCAGCGCGTCAAGCGGCAGCTCCACAGGACAATCGCGCTTCAGCGTCACCAGCTTGCGCGAGACCAGCACGAGCTCCCTGTTGGCGATGATGTTTTCCCGGCGCTTCTTCTGCTTGATCGTCTCGGCATTTTCCAGAAGGTTGTCGAGATCTCCGAATTCCTCCAGCAGGGTCGCCGCCGTCTTCGGGCCGATGCCCGGAACGCCCGGAACATTGTCGACCGAATCACCGGTGAGCGCCTGCAGGTCGATCATCTTCTCCGGCGGCACGCCCCATTTCTCGATCACTTCCGGCACGCCGATCTGCCGGTCCTTCATGCCGTCATACATATGCACCTTCGGGCCAACGAGCTGCATCAGATCCTTGTCGGAGGATATGATGGTGGCGTCGCCGCCGGCCTCCACCGCCATCTTCGCATAGGTGGCGATGATGTCGTCGGCCTCATAGCCCTCGATCTCGATTGAGGGCAGGTTGAAGGCCCGGGTCGCCTCGCGGATGAGCGAGAACTGCGGTACCAGATCCTCCGGCGGCGGCGGCCGATGAGCCTTGTATTCGGGATAGATTTCCTTGCGGAAGGTCTGCGAGGAATAATCGAAGATCACCGCGAGATGGGTCGGCGTCACGCCAACCGATGTGTCGCGCGCCGAGGTGAGCAGCTTCCACAGCATGTTGCAGAAACCGGACACGGCGCCGACCGGCAGCCCGTCAGACTTGCGCGTCAGCGGCGGCAGGGCATGGAAGGCCCGGAAGATGAAGCCGGAACCGTCGATAAGGAAAAGGTGATCGTCTTTTTTCATGCTGGAATGCATAGCCCGGACGGCAAAAAAGGTCCATCGCCAAGCCGGATTTCACCGCCGAATCGCAAAGCTTCGCGCGGGAGGATCATCGGAAAAAGCCCGGTCGTTTAATCAGATTACCGATTTGTAACGAAATGCGCGGCGGTTTCCCTTGAATCGACACATTTCGAGGTACAAATACGTCTCAGCGGCGCACGTTAGCGCCGATGCCTGATGGAGGCTCGTCCCCCGCCTCGTCAGACAACAGGACAAAGGCTCCATCCCCCCTCTCCGGCCTTTGTCCCAAAAAGCAGCCGCCATGGCCAGCCCCCCTCCAGGCCATGGCGGCTTATTCTTTTCCCGTTTCAGCCACCGCGCCGCATTCCTGCAATCGTGTATTTCCAAACTGCCCCGGCTTGGCCTATGGTCCGCGCACATCATTCGTGAAAGACCGAGGACCTCCCATGACCGAACTTGAAACGCTCCTGAAGCGCGCTGACGACAACCTGCCCTCCAGCCTCGACAAGCTGTTCGCGCTCCTGCGTATTCCCTCGATTTCCACCGACCCGGCCTACCGGAAGAATTGTGCCGAAGCCGCCGACTGGCTGGTGGGCGAACTGAAAACGCTCGGCTTTTCCGCCATCGCCTACACCACCAAGGGCCACCCCATGGTCGTCGGCACCTCGGAAAACGCGCCGGAAGGCGCGCCGCATGTGCTGTTCTACGGCCATTACGACGTCCAGCCGGTCGATCCGCTGGAGCTTTGGGAAAGCGATCCGTTTACGCCGGAAATCCGCGATGCCGGCAATGGCCGCAAGATCATCACCGGGCGCGGCACCAGCGATGACAAGGGCCAGTTGATGACCTTCCTCCAGGCCTGCCGCGCCTATCGCGAGGAAAATGCCGAGCTTCCGGTGAAGATCACCGTGATGTTCGAGGGCGAGGAGGAATCCGGTTCACCGTCGCTTCCGGCCTTCATCGAGGAGCATGGCGACCTGATCAAGGCCGATTTCGCGCTGGTCTGCGATACCGGCATGTGGGACCGCGAAACGCCGGCCATCGCCGCGACGCTGCGCGGCCTTGTCGGCGACGAGGTGGTGATCACCGCGGCCGACCGCGATCTTCACTCCGGCTTTTTCGGCGGCGCGGCGGCGAACCCGATCCATATCCTCGCCGATATCCTTGCCGGTCTTCACGACGAGACCGGCCGCGTGACCCTTCCCGGCTTTTATGACGGCGTCGAGGAAACGCCGGAAGAGGTCAAGAAGAGCTGGGAGCAGCTCGGCGAATCAGATCAGCGTTTTCTGGGCGAGATCGGCCTTTCCAAGCCTGCCGGCGAAAAGGGCCGCTCGGTGCTGGAACTCACCTGGACCCGGCCGACGGCGGAAGTGAACGGGATTACAGGCGGCTATACCGGCGAGGGCTTCAAGACCGTGATCGCGGCCAGGGCCTCGGCGAAGGTCTCCTTCCGTCTCGTCGGCACGCAGGACCCGGCCAAGATCCGCGACAGTTTCCGGAGCTATGTCCGCTCGAAAATCCCGGAAGACTGCAAGGTCGAGTTCCATCCCCATGGCGGCTCGCCGGCCATTCATCTCGATTACAACGCCCCTTTCCTGAAGAAGGCGCAGCAGGCCTTGTCCGAGGAATGGCCGAAACCCGCCGTCGTCATCGGCATGGGCGGCTCGATCCCGATCGTCGGCGATTTCCAGAAGAAGCTCGGCATGGATTCGTTGCTCGTCGGCTTCGGGCTCAATGACGACCGCATCCATTCGCCGAACGAGAAATACGAGCTGAATTCCTTTCACAAGGGCATCCGCTCCTGGATCCGCATTCTCGACGCGCTGGCGAAGTAAAACGGCGGTCCCGGCGGCGGCGTTCAGGTTACGTTAACGCTGCCTTTGATCTGTTGCGCCCGGGGCATTGTGCCGGACCGCCCTTTCACGCGACCTTAACGGCACACGGCTAGTCTCGTATGCGAACACGGAAGGTGAGCAGTTCCACCGCCATGGCCGGAAAGAAGAAAAAGCGCAGCAGGACCGAACCAACCCTTGGCGGCACGCCCGCCGGGGCCGGCCGAAAGCCTGCGAAACGGAAAGGCGCCGCAAAGGGCAGAAGCGCCCGGTCCCGCGCATCCGAGCGGGGCCTTTTGGCGCGCGCGCTGCGCTTCGTCCTCTACTGGGGCATGGTCGCCGCTGTCTGGGGCGGCGTCTTGGTCATCGGCATCGTCATCTATTACGGGGCCAAGCTGCCCCCGGTTGACGAATGGGCGGTGCCCGACCGCGCGCCCAACGTCAAGATCGTCGCCAATGACGGCTCGCTGATCGCCAATCGCGGCGCAACCGGCGGCGAGGCAGTGTCGATCGACGAGATGTCGCCCTTCATCCCCATGGCGGTCGTCGCCATCGAGGACCGACGTTATTATTCCCATTTCGGCGTCGATCCGATCGGGCTCGCGCGCGCCATGGTGACCAATATCCAGCATGGCGATGTCGTGCAGGGCGGCTCGACGCTGACCCAGCAACTGGCCAAGAACGTGCTGCTTTCCCACGCCCAGACGCTGGAGCGCAAGGTGCAGGAAGCGCTGATGGCGCTGTGGCTGGAGCATAGATACTCGAAGGAGCAGATCCTTGCGATGTATCTGAACCGCGTCTATTTCGGCTCCGGCGCCTATGGCGTGGAGGCCGCCTCGCAGCGCTATTTCGACAAGTCCGCCCGCGACGTGACCCTGGGTGAAGCAGCTCTTCTCGCGGGCCTCCTGAAGGCGCCGTCGAGGCTTTCGCCGGCCCGCGACCCGGAAGCGGCGGAAGCGCGCGCCCAGGTGGTTCTGGCCGCCATGCATGACCAGGACATGATCGACGACAGCGACATGGCGACCGCCATGGCGCGCGAACCGACGCGGGCGCCGAGCTACTGGTCGGGCGCGGAACACTATGTCGCCGACATGGTGATGGCCCGGCTCGAGCCGCTGATCGGCGAGATCACAACCGATATCGTCGTCCGCACCACGATCGATCCCGGCCTCGAGCGCGACGCCGAGGAGAGCCTGAAGTCTGCCCTCGATGCCTCGGGCAAAAAGGACCGCGTCGAGCAGGGCGCGCTGGTGGCCGTTGACGCAACGGGCGCGGTCAGGGCGCTGGTCGGCGGGCGCGACTATTCCAAGAGCCAGTTCAACCGCGCCGTGACGGCGAAACGCCAGCCGGGCTCCGCCTTCAAGCCCTTCGTCTATGCCGCGGCGCTTGAGATCGGCGACCGGCCAAGCTCGGTGCGCAATGACGCGCCGATCACCATCGACGACTGGACGCCGGAAAACTACGAGAAAACCTATTCCGGGCCGATGACGCTGACGACGGCGCTTGCCCATTCGGTCAACACCATTGCCGCGCAGCTGGTGATGGAGGCAAGCCCCGGCGGGGTGGCCGACATGGCGCGCAGGCTCGGCATCACCTCCGATATCACCGCCAATGCCTCGATCGCGCTCGGCACGTCGGAGGTCTCGCTGATCGAGCTGACGGGGGCCTATGCGGCCTTCATGAATGGCGGCTTCAAGGCGACGCCCTATGTGATCGAGACGGTGGAGGCCACCGGCGGCAAAACGCTCTACCAGGCCGACCATGCCGGCCAGCCGCGCGTGCTCTCGCCGCAGATCGCCGCCAACATGAACGCCATGCTGATGCGCGTGGTGACCGAGGGCACCGGCAGCGCGGCGCAGATCCCGGGCTGGCAGGTCGCCGGCAAGACCGGGACGACGCAATCATCCCGCGACGCGCTCTTCGTCGGCTTTACCGCAAATCTGACCACCGGCGTCTGGGTCGGCAATGACGACAATTCGCCGATGCGCAATGTCACGGGCGGCAAGCTGCCGGCAAAAATCTGGCACGATTTCATGGCGCGTGCCCACAAGGGCCTTTCGCCCGAACCGCTTTACGGCGGCGGCAGGCTGATCGAGCCGAAACCCCGGCAGGCACCGGCGGCAGGGGAAGACGGCAACCCCAAAACGCTGGTCGAACTGCTTGGCCGCCTCGGCGAGGGCGAAGGCGCCCCGCCCGCCGATGTGGGCGAGGCGAAACCGCAGCCTGCAGAACACAAGCGCCGCACGATCATGCAGATTCTCGGCGGGGGCTAGGTCGTGGATGGAATAGGGAATAGGTAGTACCAGTAAGTGGTTAGCAGTGGTAGTGGTAGCAGTGATGATGGTGATGGTATCGGCAGTGGTGG